>JAUSJX010000073.1 GCA_030647435.1 Candidatus Rokuibacteriota bacterium | reverse complement strand
GACGCTGACGGCGCCCGACGGCACGGCGCACCGCTTCGAGGTGGACGCGTTCCGCAAGCAGGCGCTCCTCCGGGGGCAGGACGAGATCGCGCTGACCATGGAGTACGAGCAGGCCATCGCCGCGCACGAGTCTCGGCGCGCGGCCGAGATGCCCTGGCTGACCTGAGGCGTGTCGACCTTGCTAGGCCAGGCACTGAAGTCCTCGTAGGAGCTGTAGGAGATCGTCCATCAGTTGCGTCATCGAATCCTCCGGATTGTCCGAAAGATCCTAGACAAGCTCAAGTTTGACCTGACGGCCGATGGCGCGCGCTGCGCGAGTGAGTGTCTCCAGAGTCACGGAGTCGCTGTCCGGATCGAGGAGTCTGTCAAGCTGGCTCCGACTCGTCTCCATCCGCCGCGCCATCTCCGCCTTGGTGAGGCGCTGCTTCTTCATCGCCTTCTCGATCTGCCAGGCAAGAACGCGCTTGATGGCAACGCTCTGGGTCGCTTCGTAGGTTCCTTCGTCTTTCAAGAAATCTTCGAACGCTGTGCCGATATCTGCCTTCTTGGTTGTGCGCTTCTTCATTGCTCGATCTCCTCCATGCGTCTGCGGGCTAGGGCCAGGTCCTCGTTCGGAATCTTCTGCGTCTTCTTCAGGAATCCGTGCAACAGCACCATCCGCCCTTGCGCGATGCAAAAAATCACGCGAGCGATGCGGTTGCCGGGAAGGGTACTGCGAACCTCCCAGAGGCCCTGGCCCAGCGGCCGGCACACTGGCATCCCGACGGGCCACCCGTACTCGACGGTGGCGATGTCCTCGCCGATCTCGCGGCGCTCCTCGACCGACAGGCCTTTGAGCCAGTCGCGAACCGGCTCAGTGCCGGCCGCCGTCCGATAGAACGCCGCGGCGATCTTCTTCAGGGCTTGTCCGCTAGCGCAAGGTACCAGAGATGGTACACATTGTCACGTGCTGCTCAGCTCAGTAGCCGCCTACCTCGTAAGTGGGTGCTGAGGCGCCACCCCAGATACTGAGTCCATCAAGGCCGGCCTCCTCACTATCTTGTGCTTGCTAATACTAAACAGATGACGTGTAATATTGGGACTCCTTTAGTTAATGGGGAGCTGCCATGGCTACCTCGACCGAGTCCTTGCCCCCGCCAGGGTGGGATCGTGAGGGGCTCGATGGCTTGCTGAATGCTTTCCCTGAAGGCCGGCTCAGCGAGATCGTCGGACCCCGATCCTCCGGAGGCGGCAGCCTGCTGCTGGCGCTCCTGGCTCGTGCCGCATCGCGCGGGGGCTTGGTCGCCCTCGTGGACGGTGCCGATACATTCGACCCTGAGACGGCCGCGCGCGCGGGGCTCGACCTGCGCGCGCTGCTCTGGGTGCGCTGCGGCGGCCGCCTGCAGCCTGCGTGGAGCGCGGCCGATCTCCTGGCGCGCTGCTCGGGCTTCGCCGCGGTCGCGCTCGATTTGGGAACGGCGTGGGGCACGGCGTCCGTCGCCGCGCCGCCGTCCTTCGGCGTGCGCCTCCAGCGCGCGGCGGCGGGGAACGCGGCCGTGGTCGTGGTCCGCGCCCCGCGGCACCTGACGGGTAGCGCCGCCGCGTTCGTGGTCTCGGTGCGCCGCGTGCGCGCGCGCTGGATCGGCGCGCCCCGGCGCATCCGTCTTGGCGGGCTCGTCTCCGAAGCCCGCGTGCTCCGTTCCCGCTTCGACCCGCGCCTGGCCGCGCCCGGGCGCGCCTGGCTCATCGAGTGGCGGGCGTGACGCGCATCGCCTGCCTCTTCGTTCCCGGCGCCGACCCGCGGGTGAAGCCGGCCTTGCTCGAGATCGCGCTCCGCCACTCGCCTTCGGTGGAGGACGGTGGCCCGGGCATCGTCTACCTCGACCTCGGCGGGCTCGAGAGGCTGTGGGGCGGTGAAGAGGAGATCGCGCGCCGGCTCCACCGCGCCGCCCGCGAGCGCGGCGCGGCGGCGCGGGTCGGGGTCGCGGGCAGCCGCGCCGGCGCCCGCTTCGCGGCCCGCGCCGGCGGCGACGTCACTATCGTTCCGCCGGGCCTGGATGCCCGCTGGCTCGGCCCCGCGCCGCTGGTCTTGCTCGACTTAGGCCCCGAGATGACGGCGCGCCTCGATCGCTGGGGCATCCGCACTCTCGGCGAATTGGCCGACCTGCCTTCGCGCGGGCTCGCGGAGCGGCTCGGCGGCGAGGGGCCGCGGCTTCAGCGGCTGGCGCGCGGCGAAGATGCGACGCCGCTTCGCCTCTGGACGCCGCCGCCGGTCTTCGAAGAGTCGGCGGATTGCCCTTGGGGCGTCGAGGCTCTCGAGCCGCTCGGCGATCTCGTCGCGGGCCTGGCCGAGATGCTCTGCGCGCGGCTGCGCCGCTACGAGCTCTCGGCCGACGCCTTCGAGTGGACCTGCCGGCTGGCCGACCGGACGGTGCATGAGGGCGACTGCGCGCCGGCGGCGCCGCTCGCCGATCCCGTCGCCGCCGCCGCGCTCCTGCGCGCCTCGCTCGCGGCGCGGCCCCCGGGCGCCGCCGTGGAGGCGATCACGCTCCGCGCGCGTCCCGTGCGCGTGGGGAATATCCAGCCGCGCCTCGACGAGCCGCCGCGCCCGAGCCCGCGCCTGCTCACGGCCACGCTGGCGCGTCTCGCCGCCCTCGTGGAAGCGCCCGGTATCGGCTCGCCGGTGTTGGTGGACAGCCACCGGCCCGACGCCCATCGGATGACACCGTTTCTTCTCCCCTCACCCCAGCCCTCTCCCCAGGAGGGAGAGGGGGGTCGAACCCTTCCAGAGGAAAATCGAAACCCTCTCCCCCACCGGGGGAGAGGGCCGCAGTTCGAGCCGAAGGGCGAAGCCGTGAGGCGAGGGCTGAATAGTCAGGGGGCTATTCTGGCCGTTCGCCGCATGCGGCCGCCGAGGCCGGTAGAGGTGACGGTTGATGCGGGGGCGCCCGCCCACCTCCGCGCCGCCGGGCTCGCGGGGCGGATCATCGCGGGCGCGGGGCCGTGGCGCGTGTCGGGCGAGTGGTGGACGGAAGCGCCCTTCGTCCAGGACGAGTGGGACGTGGAGCTCGACGACGGCACGCTCTGCCGGCTCGCGCGCGACGGCCGCGGCTGGCGCCTCGAAGCCGTCTATGACTGACCCCTCACCCCAAAGGGAAGAAGGGTGAGGGGACCCTACTTAGGGGGAGTAGAAATGTGGACGGAGATCTTCTTCAGGTATGAACCGGCCGGCCTGTCGGAGGATTGCGCGGCACGTTCCCGTGTCCAGTTCATGGTGTGTCGGGACCGTGAGGGTCTCGGTTGTGCCGTCGGCAAGAGTCCGTCGTGGATCGTGAAACCGAAGCGGCCAAGGATCGCAACGATCTCCGCGCCTGAGAGGCGGCGGAGCTTAGGCATGCGTGGGCGAGAGCTCCATCGTTACGACAACGGTGGGGTTGGGGGCAAGCCCCAAGGCGGACAGGTCCTCATCAGCCAGATGGAGAGCGACGGCTTCCTGAAGGTTTCGAGTGACCTCGTCCAGCGTGAGGCCCTGAGTAACTACCGGGATCTCGGGGCATTCCGCCACGTATCCCGACTGTTCTCCTGGACGAATCACGGCCTTGATCGTGTGTTGGAGCATCTCTCCCCTCCCTTTTGCAGGCCAGTATAGCGCGACTCCCAGTCATGTTCGTCGAGCTGCACGCCAAGAGCGCATTCAGCTTCCTCGAAGCGGCCGTCCTGCCCGAGGCGCTGGCCGAGCGGGCCGCCGCCCTCGGCCAGCCCGCTCTCGCCCTCGTGGACCAGGACGGCGTCTACGGGGCGCCGCGCTTCTACGGCGCCTGCACGCGCCTCGGGATCACGCCGCTCGTCGGCGCCGAGGTCGGCATGCGGGACGGCGGCAGGCTGCCGCTCCTCGTGGAGGACCGTGAGGGCTACAAAAACCTCTGCCGCCTGCTGACGCGGATCAAGATGCGTGCGCCCAAGGGTGAGGGCCTAGCCGGCTGGGACGATCTCGAAGAGCACGCCGGCGGGCTCGTCTGTCTCACGGGAGGCGTTGAAGGTCCCGTGGCCCGGCGGCTCATCCGTGACGGCCATGAGGCCGCGCGCGCGACGCTCGACAGGCTCGCCGGCCTCTTCGGCCGCTTCGGCGTCTACGCCGAGCTCCAGCGCGCGCTCGAACGCGAGCAGGAGGTGCACAACGAGTGGCTGAACGCGGAAGCGGAGCGGCTGGGGCTGCCGCTCCTCGCCAGTAACGCCCCGCTCATGGCTCAACGCGGGGATCGGCCGCTGCTGGACACGCTGACCTGCATCCGCCACGGCATGACGCTGTCACAGGCGGGCAGGCTGCTCGCGCGCAACAGCGAGCGCTTTCTCAAGCCCGCGCGCGAGATGGAGCGGCTCTTCGCCGACTGCCCGGCGGCCGTGGCCAATAGCGGCGAGCTGGCATTGCGGCTCGGCTTCACGCTCAAGCACCTGGGCTACCGCTTCCCCGACTACCCGCTGCCGCCGGGCCAGACGCCGGTCGGCTTCCTCCGCGCCCTCTGCGAGAAAGGCGCGGCGACGCGCTACGGCACGGGACCGCTCCGCGGGCGCGCGCGAAGACAGATCGAACGCGAGATCGACCTCATCGGCCGCCTCGACCTGGCGGGCTACTTCCTGATCGTCTGGGACCTGGTCGAATACTGCCGCCGCCACGACATCCTAGTGCAGGGGCGGGGCTCGGCGGCCAACAGCGCCGTGTGCTATGCGCTCGGGATCACGGCCGTCGATCCGGTGGGGATGGAGCTTCTCTTCGAGCGCTTCCTCTCCGAGGAGCGCGGCGAGTGGCCCGACATCGACCTCGACCTGCCGAGCGGAGACCGGCGCGAGCGGGTCATCCAGTACGTCTACGAGCGCTACGGGCGCCTGGGCGCGGCCATGACGGCCAATGTCATCACCTACCGGGGCAGGAGCGCGGCGCGGGAGGTAGGCAAGGTCTTGGCGCTCCCCGCCGCCCTCTGCGACCGGTTGTCGGGGCTCGTCAGCGACTGGGAATACAAGGATCCGGGCGACACGCTCCTGGTCCACCTCCGCGAGGTCGGCTGCGATCCCGGGGAGCCGGTCATGCGCCACTTCGCCCATCTCTGGACGGCCATCCAGGACCTGCCGCGCCATCTCGGCCAGCACTCGGGCGGCATGGTCATCTGCGCCGGACGGCTCGACGGCGTGGTCCCGCTCGAGCCGGCCGCCATGCCCGGGCGCTCGGTCGTGCAGTGGGACAAGGACGACTGCGCGGCCATGGGCATGATCAAGGTGGATCTCCTGGGGCTCGGGATGATGGCGCTCCTCGAGGACGCGCTCGGGATGATCCGCCGCCGCGGCGGCCACGTGGACCTGGCTCACCTGCCGCCCGACGACCCCACGGTCTACGCCATGCTCAAGAAGGCCGACACCATCGGCGTCTTCCAGGTGGAGAGCCGCGCCCAGATGGCGACCCTGCCGCGCCTTAAGCCCGAGTGCTTCTACGACCTCGTGGTGCAGGTGGCCATCATCCGTCCCGGGCCCATCGTGGGCGACATGGTGCACCCGTATCTCAGGCGCCGCGCGGGGCGCGAGCCCGTGACCGTGCCGCATCCGGCGCTCGAGCCCATCCTCAAGCGCACGCTCGGCGTGCCGCTCTTCCAGGAGCAGCTCCTGCGCATGGCCATGGCGACGGCGGGTTTCACCGGCGGCGAGGCGGAGGAATTGCGGCGCGCCTTCGGCTTCAAGCGCCGCAAGCAGGCCATGGACGAGGTGGAGCGGAAGCTCCGCGCCGGCATGGCGGGGCAGGGGATCACGGGCGAGGCGGCGGAGGCCATCGTGCGCGCGATCACCTCCTTCGCCCTGTACGGCTTCCCGGAGTGCGTCGTCGGCGAGACGCGTGTGGTCGATGCCGATACCGGGCACCTGGTGCGGATCGAAGATGTCGTGAAAGGCCGCGAGAGAATCTGTCACACCCTCGCCTGCGATACAGACATGAAGATCCGAAAGCGTCGCATTCTCAAAGCCACATCCAGCGGGCGCCGCATGGTCTACCGCGTCCGTACCGCCTCTGGGCGGACGATCACGGTGACTGCGGAGCACCCCCTGCTCACCATGGGCGGCTGGCGCCCGCTCCACGACCTCCGTCTGGGTGATCACATAGCGGCGATCCGCGCATTACCTCCTCTCGGGCGCCAGCGGTGGTCTCGCCACTGGCTGATCGTTCTGGCGGATCTCATCGCCGAGGGCAACCTGTGCCATCCGTCTACACCGTACTTCTACACAACTGACTCGCAATACTGCGATGAGTATGTGAGAGCCGTGGAAAAGTTCCCAAATACACGCGCGACGGTTGCCCGCCACAAGAGCTGCTATAGCGTGCACGTTCGGCGCCGTGACAGGGCACGAGCGGCCGGAGTTGTCGAATGGCTCAAAGAGCTTGGTCTCTGGGGGCTCGATTCACGAGGGAAGCACGTGCCTGATACGGTGTTCGGCCTCCACGCAAGCGATGTGGGGCTCTTTCTCGCGCGGCTCTGGGAGGGAGATGGATCGTTTTCACGGACAGGTCATGTGTCGTATGACACTGCTTCATCCCGTTTATCGGAGGATGTCCGACATCTTCTCCTCCGTCTGGGGATCATGGCGCGCCTCTACAAGCGCGTCCGCCCATATCGGGGCCGGACGGTGACAGGTTTTGTCGTCACTGTTACGGGCCAAGAGAATTTGCGACTTTTTTATCGGAAGATCGCCCGTCGTTTCTTGATTGGACGGAAGCGCGAGCTTGCCAAGGTCATTGCTGATATGGCCGTAGAAGATCGATCCTCTCGTGATGTCATTCCTGTCGAGATCAAGGCGGTGATTGATCGCGCGCGTCAGCAGCGGAGTGTGACGTGGGAGAGCATGGCAGAGGCGACGGGGCTGTCGATGCGCGCTATTTGCTCTCCGGACAGAGCGAAGCGTGGATACCGGCGATGGACGATTGGCAGGTTGGCTCAATATTTTCAATCCAACGAATTGAAGTGCTTGGCTGAATCCGATCTTTACTGGGATCGAATCGTCGCTATCGAACGTGTAGGCTTACACGAAACGTACGACCTCAGCGTCGAAGGCGATCGCAATTTTGTCGCCAATGGCCTCGTCGTCCACAACTCGCACGCCGCCAGCTTCGCGCTCCTGGCCTATGCCAGCGCGTATCTCAAGGCGCATCACCCGGCGGCCTTCTACGCGGCGCTGCTCAACAACCAGCCCATGGGCTTCTACCACCCCGCCACCATCGTGGGAGATGCCGCGCGCCACGGGCAGGTGATCCGACCGGTGGACATCAACCACTCGGACTGGCTCTGCGCCATCGAGGCCGACGGGACCGTGCGGCTCGGGCTTCGCTATGTCCGCGGGCTGCGCGAGGAGGCGGGGCGGCTCATGGAGCGCGAGCGGCCGTTTTCCTCCGCCGACGATCTCGTCAGGCGCGCCGGGCTTCACAGGGACGAGGTGGCCAGGCTGGCCGAGATCGGCGCGCTCGGAAGCCTCGGCCTCGAGCGCCGCGCGGCGCTCTGGGAGATCGAGAGAGCGGCGCGGCCATCGGGTCCGCTCTACGTTGATCTTCGCGCGCCGGCCGGGTCATCGCCGCTTTCGCCCCCGCTCCCACCCCCGCTCCCACCCCCGCTTCCACCCCCGCTTCCACCCATGACGCCGTCCGAGGCGTTGGTGGCCGATTACGAGGGCACGGGGCTCACCCTGGGCCCGCACCCCATGGTCTTTCACCGGGCCCGGCTTAGGCGCCTGGGCGTGGCCCGAGCCGCCGATCTTCGGGGGATGCGGCACGGCGCGCCGGTCCGTGTCGCGGGAGCGGTGGTGGTGCGCCAGCGGCCCGGCACCGCCAAGGGTTTCGTTTTCCTGAACCTTGAGGACGAGAGCGGACTCGTCAACGTGGTGGTGCCCCCGTCCCTCTTCCGGCGCTGCCGGCTCATGCTGGTGGGCGAACCCTTTCTCTGGGTCGAGGGGGCGCTCGAGCACCGCGAAGGGGTCATCTCGGTCCGCGCCGGACGGCTCCATCCGCTCCACCACCGGCTGCGGCAGGTACCGTCCCACGACTTCCACTAGCCCAACCCGCCCACTTCCTGCTACCTTCATGCCGCGACAACCCTCAAACACGGCCCCTGCGGCCGGGGAGGATCGTGCGTGCTGTTTGCCCCGTGGCTCGTGATCCTGCTGGCCGGCGCAGCAGGCATCGTCGAGATGAGCATCGGGCTCCACGCGGCGCGCATCAAGAAGCCGTTCCTTCTTCCCGCCCACCACCTGTACTGGACCCGCGCCGCCGTCATGGCGGCGGTGATCCTCGGGCTGCCGCGGCTGACCTTCCTGGCGCCCGCAGTCAACAGCAACGCCTTCGACGCCGTGCTGCTGCTCCCAATCGGCCTGGCTGCGGGCTGCTTCTGGATGCTCGGACGCGGCTATGCTGCCCCCGGCCTCGACCGCGACGCGATGCTCGACACCGTCCGGGAGGTCCTGCGTGAGATGGGCTACAACGCGCGCGAGTCCTCGCCGCGGGCGGGCGAGGACGAGTTCATGCTCTTGGGGGCGGGCACCGCGATCATCGTGCAGGCGCCGTCGTGGAGCGGGACGCCGCGCCTGCGCGTCCAGCCCGCCGACGCGACGCCGCTCCTCCGGCAGATCGCGAGCGCGATCAACGTCCTTCTCGTGCTGGGGGCCCACGACGTGCGTAGCGCCCCCTTTGTCCTGCACACGCTCAAGGGGGCGCTCCTGATCGTCGCAGCCGTCGCCGGGTTTCTGGTCCTGATCGTGGGCGCGCGCTGAGGACAGGTCAGGGACGGGTGATCGTGGTGCTGTCGCCCGCCGCGGTGATGGTGTAGCCGGTCGGCCCGCCGGTGGAGTAGCCGTAGGTCCAGCCGGCCGGCGGCGCCGGGTCGGCCGCCATGAAGGGGCCGGCGACCTGGCCCGTGACGTTGGTCTGGGCCACGGTCAAGTCGGCCAGCGCGGCCGGCATCTGTCCCATGTGCGCCTGGTACGCCCCAACCGCCGAGGCCAACGTCCGCGTGTCGGCCTGGGCCTTGGCCATCCGCGAGCGGGACTGGACGTTGTTGAAGATCGTGAGAGAGATCGTGGTGAGAATGGCGATCACCGCCACCACCACGAGCAGCTCGACCAGGGTGAAGCCGCGCTGGTCCCTTGGCATAAGGTTGTCTACCGCAAGCTCGATGCCACGTCGCCTGGCGCCTTCGGGGTCTCCAAAGGCCTTGAAATACAAACCCTTCTCCCACGCAGTGTATGGTCGGCCCGGCCTGATGGTGTCAAATTTTGTAGCATCGGGCTGACATTCGCGCAACCTGGGGGCCCGGGTAGCAGGCTGGGGGTGACGCGAGGGCGGCTTCACGGTATGCTCGGTGTCCCGTGAGTCCAGCATCCAAGCCACGCATAGCCCGGCCCCCGGCGGCGGGGCCGACTGCCGCAAGTCCGGCTCGGCGGAAGCGGCTCCGCCGGGAGTACGCGCGCCGCCTGCTGGGTCCCGCCATCGCCGTGGTCGTCGTGGCGCTCATCGAGATCCTCTCGTGGACCCCGCTGAAGTTCGCGGCGTTCGCCCCCATCCTGATCCTCGCCGTCGTTTGCGCGACCTTCGTGGGCGGCCTCGTGGACGGGCTCATCGCGGCGGGGATCGTGGTCTGGTACTACGCCTACGATCTCTCCTCGACCGGCACGGCCTTCTCCTACACGCATGAGACGCTGCGGCGGGTCCTCGTCTTTGCCTGCTCGGCGCCGGCGGTGGCCCTCATGGTCGGCCTACTCGAGCAGCGGGCGGCCCGGATCGCCGCCGAGGCAGCGCGCAAGGAGCGGGAATCTGCCGACGCGGTGTACACGTCGCTGACCTGGACCCGTGAGGCCGAGCGGTTCGGGCGCGAGGCGGAGAGACGCTTCCGCGCCTTCTTCGACACGAGCGAGGTCGGGGTCATGCACACGCTGCGTGACAGGCGCCTGGTCGAATGCAACCAGACCTTGGTCGAGCTCCTGGGCTGCGACTCGCGCCAGGAGCTCATGACCATGGAGGCCGATCGCCTCTTCGAGGATCCGACGGACTACGCCGGGCTCATGGCGGAGGTCGATCGCGGCTCCGCGCCCGCGAAGCGCGACCTCGCCCTGTGGCGGCGGAGCGGCAAGTCACTCTGGGTGCGCGTGTCCGTCAGGCGGCTGGACGACCCGACGCGCCCGGTCTTCGAGTGGAGCGTGGTGGACATCACGCGTCAACGCCAAACCGAGGCGCGCGCGGCCGCTCTCCAGGCCGAGCTCGAGCGGCGCCAGGGCAACCAGGGCGCGCTGCTGCAGGAGATCGAGGGCTTCGCGTATGCGGTCGCGCACGACCTCCGCAGCCCCGTGCGCAGCATCGACGAGCTCTCCCAGGCGCTCCTGGCGGGCTACGGGCTCAAGCTCGACGCCGCGGGCCGGGACAGCCTCACGCGGCTGGCCTCCATCAGCAGAGCCATGGAGCGGCTGGTGCAGAGCCTGCTCGAGCTGGCGCGCGCCTCGGGCGGCGAGATGCGCCGGAACGCCGTCGACCTCTCCGCGCTGGCACAGACCATTGTCCAGGCGCTCCGGACCCGCGACCCCCAGCGCCGGGTCGATGTCGTCATCGCCCAAGGGCTGACGGCCGTCGGCGACCCCGCGCTCCTGCGCCAGGCGCTCACCCACCTCATCGGCAACGCCTGGGCCTTTACGAGCGGCCGTCCGTCCGGCCGCATCGAGTTCGGGGAGACCAAGGCGGAGGGACGCCCGGCCTACGTGGTGCGCGACGACGGCGCCGGCTTCGACCGTGCGTATGCGGGGCCGCTTCCCGGCGCCATCCAGCGGTTGCGGAGCGCCGACGCGTGGTCGGGCGCGGGACTCGCCCTAGCCATGGTGCAGCGGATCGTCCAGCGCCACGGCGGTCGCATCTGGTCCGAGGGCAGCCCCGAAGGCGCGATGTTCTATTTCACCCTGGGCGAGGCCCCGGGGCCCCCCGCAGCATCCGCATGATGCGATAAGCCATCTCAATGTCGGGAAAGCCGAGGACCCAGGGTGCCCATCTACGAGTATGAGTGTCGGGGCTGCAGCCGCCGCGTGAGCCTGCTCGTCCGTTCGCTCGCGTCTCGGGAAACACCCCGATGTCCGCGCTGCGGCAGCGCCGAGCTGTCCCGACTCATGTCCCGCTTCGCCACGCCCAAGTCCGAAGATGCCCGCCTCGAAGCTGCCGCCGACCCGTCACAGTACGGCGATCTCGACGAGAACGACCCGCAGGCCGTCGCGCGCTTCGTCAGGCGCATGGGCGACGAGATGGGCGAGGACCTGGGTGACGACCTCGGCGCGGCCATGGAGGAGGCGTCGGGGGAGGAGGGCGGGATCGAGGAGAGTGGCTTTGGCGGAGCCGGTGACGGCGAGGCGAGTCTCAGCGAGGCCGGAGGCGACGATGAAAGTTGAAGCGCTGCCGGGTTTCGAGAGCTTCGACGAGGGTGGCTGGAACGGTCTCCTCGCCCAGGCCCGCCACCCCTCGGTGTTCCTCTCCTGGCAGTGGCAGACGGCCTGGGCCCGCGCCTTCCTCGCTTCGCGGCCGCTGCACCTGCTCCGGGTCAGCGACGATGCCGGCACGCTTGCGGGGTTGCTGCCGCTCTACGACGAGGACGCCGGGCTCCGGCGCTTCGTGGGCGGGGTGGACGTCTCGGACTACCTCGACCTGATCGTCCCCGCCGGCCGCGAGGAGGAGGTCTGGCAGGCCCTCCTCCAGCACCGCGCGGGCGAGGCCACCGAATGGGACCTCCGGGCGATCCGTGCCGCGTCGCCGACCCTCGACATCCTGCCGCGGCTCTGCCCCGCAGCCGGGATCCGGGCGCAGGTCGAGCGAGAGGACCGCTGCCCCGTGCTCGACCTGCCCGCTTCCTGGGACGCTTATCTCGAGCGTCTCCCGGGCAAGGACCGCCATGAGCTGCGGCGCAAGATCCGAAAGCTCGAGCGCGAGCTGCCGGGCACGTCCGTGCGCTCCCACGCCTCGCCCGAGGGATGGGACGGCGCGCTGGCGGTGTTCCTGAGGCTCCACCGCCTCTCCAAGGCCGGCAAGGCGCGCTTCATGGACGAGCGCATGGAGGCCTTCTTCCGCGACGCGACCCACGCGCTGGCGGCTCGGGGCTGGGCGCGGCTGTGGTTCCTCGACTGGGACGGGGCGGCCGTGGCGAGCTTCCTCTGTCTGGAGAGCTTGGGTTCGGCTGGGGGCTCGGTCGGGTTGTACAATTCGGGCTTCGACCCGCTCCACGCCAAGCTTGCCCCGGGCATCGTGCTCCTCGCCCACGTGATCCGCGACGCGATCGACCGCGGCGTCGCCGTCTTCGACTTCCTGCGTGGAGAGGAGCCTTACAAGTACGCCTTCGGACCCACGGCCCAGGATCTCTTCCGCGTGCGGGTGGCGCCGTGAGCCTCCGCATCGCCGTGCTCAGCGTCCACACCTGCCCCCTGGCCGCGCTCGGCGGCAAGGAAACGGGCGGCATGAACGTCTACGTGCGCGAGACGGCGCGCGAGCTCGGGCGCATGGGCGTCGCCGTGGACGTCTTCACGCGCTCGCAGAACGCCTCGATCCCCCGCGCGGCCGAGCTGGGAGAGGGCGCGCGGGTCATCCATCTGCCGGCGGGCCCTCAGGCGCCGATCGCGCGCGAGGCACTCCACCGCCACCTGCCGGAGTTCGTCGAGGGCGTCGAAGCGCATCGCTGGGCGGAGGGGATAGACTACGACGTCATCCACGCGCACTACTGGCTCTCGGGCGTGGCGGGTCTCGAGCTGCGCGAGCGCTGGGGCGTGCCGCTCGTCCAGATGTTCCACACTCTCGGCCGCCTCAAGAACTCGGTGGCGCAGGGGCCCGACGAGCTCGAGCCCGAGTTGAGGATCGCCGAGGAATCGCGCGTCGTCGCGGGCGCCGACCGGATCGTGGCGGCCAACGTCGTCGAGCGCGCGCACCTCGTCTGGCACTATGGCGCCGCGGCCGAGCGCATCGCCGTCATCCCCTGCGGCGTGGACACCGAGCTGTTCCAACCGATGTCCCAGACCACGGCCAAGGACCTCCTCGAGCTGCCGCCCGACCCGATGCTGCTCTACGTCGGGCGGCTCCAGCCGATCAAGGGGCTCGAGACCCTGCTGGACGCCATGGCGCGGCTGGGCGGGGCGGCGCGACTCTACATCGTCGGAGGCGATTGGGACGAGCCCGATCCCGGGGACACGGCCTCGGGCCATGCCCGGCAGCTGCGGTCGCGCGTGGCGGCGCTCGGGCTGGGCGACCGGGTGCGCTTCCTCGGCCCGCAGCCCCAGCGGCGGCTCCGCCTCTTCTATGCGGCGGCGGACGCCACGGTCATGCCGTCCTACTACGAGTCGTTCGGCATGGTGGCGCTCGAGGCCATGGCCTGCGGCAGCCCCGTGGTCGCCTCGCGCGTCGGCGGGCTCACCACGACGGTCAAGGACGGCGTGACGGGCTATCTCGTGCCTGAAGGGGATCCAACCGCCCTCGCCGAGCGGTTGGAGCGGCTCCTCCACGACCCCGAGACCCGGGCGCGCCTCGGCGTCAATGCATCGCGCTGGGCGGCAGACCACCGCTGGCCGTGCGTGGCGGAGGCCGTATGTCGCCTGTACTCCGAGCTCCGGCCGGCGGCGGCTTCCCACCTCGGCCGCGGCCGCTGCCAGACGTAGCGGATACGGTATGGCGCGGGGCGGCGGGCCGATTACCGTCAACGGGCGGACCTACGGGTGGCCGGCCCGGCCGCTCGTGGTCGTGTGCGTCGACGGCTGCGAGCCCGACTACCTGGCGCAGGCCTTCCTGGCCGGGGCCATGCCCTTCCTCGCCTCGGCCGCGGCGCGTGGCGCAAGCCTGCTGGGCGCCGCGGTCATCCCGAGCTTCACGAACCCGAACAACCTTTCGATCGTCACGGGCGCGCCGCCCTCAGTGCACGGCATCTGCGGCAACTACTTCTGGGACCGCGAGGCCGGCGCCGAAGTGATGATGAACGACCCGAAGTACCTGCGCTGCGGGACGATTCTGGCGGCATTCGCTGAAGCCGGCGCCTCGGTGGCTGTCGTCACGGCAAAGGACAAGCTCCGAAGGCTCCTCGGGCACGGGATGCGGGGGACCTGCTTCTCGTCGGAGCAGGCGGACCGGACCACGAGGGCCGAGCACGGTATCGACGACGCGCTCGGGTTCGTCGGGCTGCCGCTCCCGTCCGTGTACAGCGCAGCACTCAGCGAGTTCGTCTTCGCGGCGGGCGTCAAGCTCATGGAGTCGGCCCGGCCCGATATCCTGTACCTCTCGACGACGGACTACGTCCAGCACAAGCACGCCCCCGGGACGGCGCAGGCCAACGCCTTTTACCGCATGGTGGACGGCTACCTCGTCAAGCTCGACGCCATGGGCGCGGCGATCGCGCTCACGGCCGACCACGGCATGAACGCCAAGACGGACGAGCACGGAGCGCCCCAGGTCATTTACCTCCAGGATGTGCTCGACGCCTGGCTCGGCGCGGGCCGTGCGCGGGTGATCCTGCCCATCACCGACCCGTACGTGGTTCACCACGGGGCGCTCGGCTCCTTCGCCACGATCTATCTTCCCGAAGGCGCCGACGCGCGCGCGGCGGTGGCCGGCGTGGGCGCGCTGCCGGGCATGGAGCTCGTCCTCGACCGGGAGGAAGGGTGCCGGCGCTTCGAGCTTCCGCCCGACCGCATGGGCGATCTCATCGCCATCTCCGCGCGCCACGTCGTCATCGGCACCAGCGCCGTGAGGCACGATCTCTCGGGACTGGATGCGCCGCTCCGCTCCCACGGCGGGCTCACCGAGCAGACGGTGCCGTTGGTGTTCAGCCGGCCGCTCGCCGCTCTGCCGGAGGCGCGCCGGCTGAGAAACTTCGACATCTTCGACTTGGCACTGAACCGCGCCCGGTGATTGCGAGCCACGCGCGCGCCGTCATTGTCGGCGGCGGGATCATCGGCACGAGCGTCGCCTATCACCTGACGAAGCTCGGGTGGAAGGACGTGGTGCTGCTCGAGCAGGGCAGCCTCTCCGGCGGCACGACGTGGCATGCGGCGGGTCTCGTGGGTCAGCTGCGGGCCTCGAGCAACCTGACCCGGCTCATCCGGTACAGCGCCGATCTCTACGAGCGCCTCGAAGCCGAGACGGGCCAGGCGACAGGCTGGAAGCGCTGCGGCAGCCTCTCCGTGGCGCGCACGTGCGAGCGCATGACCCAGCTCGAGCGCAACGCCGCGCTCGCGCGCTCCTACGGTATCGACGCGGAGGTCATCAGCGCCTCGCTCGCGGGCGAGCGCTACCCGCTCATGCGCACCGACGACCTGGTCGGCGCCGTGTGGATCCCCGGCGACGGCAAGGCCAACCCCGCCGACATTACCCAGGCGCTGGCGCGCGGCGCGCGGGCAGGCGGCGCCGCTATTCACGAGGGCGTCAGGGTCACCGGCGTCCGGCTCGAGCGCGGCGCCGTCGCGGGGGTCGAGACGTCCCAGGGCCCTATCGCCACGGAGATCCTCGTGAACTGCGCCGGCATGTGGGCGCGGGAGCTCGGCCGTCTGAGCGGCGTCACGGTGCCGCTCCACGCCTGCGAGCACATGTACATCGTCACGAACCCAATAGACGGCGTGACGCCCGACCTGCCCGTTATGCGTGACGCTGACGGCCACATTTACTTCAAAGAAGAAGTGGCCGGGCTTCTCATGGGCGGCTTCGACCCGTGGGCAAAGCCATGGGGCATGGACGGCATCCCCGAGGGCTTCAGCTTCGGCACTCTGCCCGAGGACTGGGGCAAGTTCGAGCTCCTGATGCGGAACGCCATCCAGCGAGTGCCCGTCCTCGAGTCGGCCCAGGTGCGCCTGCTCATGAACGGGCCCGAGAGCTTCACGCCCGACAACTACTTCATCCTGGGCGAGGCGCCGGAGGTCCGCCGCTATTACGTCGGCGCCGGCTTCTGCTCGGGCGGCATCGCCGCGGCCGGCGGCGCGGGACGCGCGCTCGCCGAGTGGATCGTCGAGGACCGGCCGTCGATGGACCTCTGGCAGGCCGACATTCGCCGCTTCGCGCCCTTCCATGCCAGCCCCGCGTTCCTGCGGGAGCGGGCGAGCGAGATCGTGGGCGTGCACTACTTCGTGGCCTTCCCGAACCGCGAGCTCGAGACCGGGCGCGGCCTGCGCCTCTCGCCGCTCTACGAGCGCCTCCGCGACAAGCGCGCCTGCTTCGGCAACAAGATGGGTTGGGAGCGCGCCAACTGGTTCGCCCCCGACGGTGTCGCCCCCGAGACGGTCTACTCCTTCGGCAGGCAGAACTGGTTCCCCTACGCCGCGGCCGAGCACCGCGCCTGCCGCGAGGCCGTCGCCGTCTTCGACCAAAGCTCGTTCTCCAAGTTCCGCCTCGAGGGCCCCGACGCGGAGGCCGCGCTCCAGCGGCTGTGCGCCAACGACGTCGCCGTGGCGCCGGGGCGGGTGGTCTACACGGGGATGCTCAACGAGCGCGGCGGCTTCGAGAGCGACCTGACCGTCACGCGGCTCGGCGCGGACGCGTACCTGATCGTCACGGGCTCGGCGCAGACGACGCGCGACGCCCACTGGATACGCCGGCACATCCCCGACGGCGCTCGCGCCGCGCTCACCGACGTCACGGGCGCGTACGCGGTGCTGGGCGTGATGGGCCCGCGCTCGCGCGATCTCCTCTCGAGGCTCACGCGGGCGGACCTGTCGAACGCGGCCTTCCCCTTCGCGGCGAGCCGGGAGATCTGGCTGGGGCGCGCCCTCGTGCGCGCCTCGCGCATCACGTACGTCGGCGAGCTCGGCTGGGAGCTCTACGTGCCTGTCGAGTTCGCCGCCGGCGTGTATGATGCGCTTCATGCGGCCGGCGGCGACCTCGGGCTCGCGGACGCGGGCTACTACGCCATCGAGTCGCTCCGCGTCGAGAAGGCCTATCGCGCCTGGGGGCGCGAGCTGACGACGGACGACACGCCGCTCGAGGCGGGGCTGGGCTTCGCCGTCCGCTTCGACAAGGCGGCGCCCTTCATGGGCCGGGAGGCCCTGCTCGCGCAGCGCGGCAAGCCTCTCGGCAAGCGGCTCTGCAGCTTCGTCCTCGACGACCCCGAGGCGCTGCCGCTGGGCGACGAGCCGATCTGGTGCGACGGGAGCATCGTGGGCTCCACCAGTTCGGCCGCCTACGGCCACACGCTCGGCCGCGCCGTCGCCATGGGCTACGTCAGCCGCCCCGTGGGCGTGGACGCGGCGTATCTCTCGCAGGCGCGCTTCGAGATCGAGATCGCCGGCGACCGCTTCGCCGCGCGCGGCAGCCTCAAGGCCCCATACGACCCCGATGGCCTCAGGGTCAAGAGCTAGCCCAGAACATGCGTGAACACATGCGCCACCCTCACCCCGACCCTCTCCCTCTCCGAGGGAGAGGGAGCTGTTTCGATCCCCTCGCCCCCGGGGGGAGAGGGGAGGGTGAGGGGGCGGCGGGAACGCGGAACACGCGTTCGTGAATAGCACGCTAGCAGAGAGAGGAGCATCGCCATGACCGAGCCGCGCCGCGATCCCTGGCTGCTGACGCCGGGACCGCTCACGACCTCCCGTACCGTCAAGGAGGCGATGCTGCACGATTGGGGCTCGCGCGACGGCGAGTTCATCAAGCTCAACGCCCGCGTGCGGGAACGGCTGGTGGAGCTGGCGGGCGGGCAGGGCACCCACGTCTGCGTGCCGCTCCAGGGCAGCGGCACCTTCATCGTCGAGGCGATGATCGGCACCCTCGTACCGCGCGCGGGCAAGCTCGCCGTGCTCGTCAACGGCGCGTACGGCGCGCGCATGGTCCGCATGTGCGAGTACCTGCGCCGCGAGCGCGTCGTGCTCGAGACGCCGGAAGACACGCCGGTCGATCCGGCAGCCCTCGACGCCGCGCTCGCGGCCGACGCGGCTATCACGCATGTCGTTGTGGTCCAGTGCGAGACGACCTCGGGCGTGCTCAACCCCGTGGAGGAGATCGCGGCGGTCACGGCGCGCCGGAGCCGTCGCCTGCTGGTGGACGCAATGAGCGCCTTCGGCGCGCTGCCTCTCGATGCGGCGGTGACCCCCTACGATGCCCTCGTGGCGTCCTCGAACAAGTGCCTCGAGGGCGTGCCGGGGGTGGGCTTCGCCATCATCCGCCGGTCCGCGCTCGAGGCCGCAAAGGGGAATGCTCCCACGCTGTCCTTCGATCTCCACGACCAGTGGGCGGCCATGGAGAAGACCAGGCAGTGGCGCTTCACGCCGCCGACGCACGTGCTGGCGGCCCTCGACCAGGCGCTCGCCGAGCACGCCGCCGAGGGTGGGGTGGCGGGGCGGGGCGCGCGCTACGCGAGCAACTGCCGGATCCTCGTCGAGGGCTTGCGCGCGCTCGGCTTCGAGACCCTGCTGCCGGACGCGCTCCAGGCGCCGATCATCGTCACGGTGCGCATGCCGGCCGACCCGAAGTTCAACTTCGAGAGCTTCTACGACCGGCTCTCGCGCCGCGGCTACGTCATCTACCCGGGGAAGCTGACCGTCGCGGACAGCTTCCGCATCGGCTGCATCGGGCGGCTGGGCGAAGGCGAGATGCGCGGGGTTCTTCGAGCCATCAGCGAGATCCTGGCTGAGATGGGCGTGACCCGCTGCGCGCCCGCCGGCCGGTAGCACGCGACCACACACCCCCACGCGACCATATACCCTAAGGAGACGAGCATGAGCTTCACCTACGAGCGCCGCTACCGCGGCAAGATCCAGGCCGTCCTGCTCGACTGGGCCGGCACCACCATGGACTACGGCTGCATGGCGCCCGCCGTGGTGTTCGTCGAGGTCTTCAAGCGCCAGGGCGTGCCCATCACCATGGACGAGGCGCGCGCGCCCATGGGGGCGCACAAGCGCGTCCACATCAGGAAGATCACGGAGCTGCCGCCCGTGGCGCGGCGCTGGCAGGAGAAGCACGGGCGGAAGCCCACCGAGGTCGACGTGGACGCCATGTTCGCCGAGTTCGTGCCGCTCCAGCTGGGGTGCCTGTCGGAGTACTCGGAGCTGATCCCGGGCACCCTCGAGGCGGTCAACCAGATGCGGAAGCGCGGGATCAAGATCGGCTCGACCACCGGCTATCTCACGGAGATGATGGACATCAACCGCAAGGATGCCGCCCGGCAGGGCTACGAGCCCGACTCGACCGTCTGCGCGAGCGACGTGCCCGCGGGCCGGCCGTACCCGTACATGTGCCTGCAGAACGTGATCAACCTCCAGGTCTGGCCGGTCTCGGCCTGCGTCAAGGTGGACGACACGGTGCCGGGTATCGAGGAAGGGCTCAACTCGGGCATGTGGACCGTGGGGCTCGCCATGAGCGGCAACGAGATCGGCCTGCCTCTCAAGGAGGTGCAGGCCCTGGCCCCGGCAGACCGCGAGGCGCGGCGGCAGCGCGCCTACACCCGGATGCACCAGTGCGGGGCGCACTACGTCGTCGACTCCATCGCCGACCTCGTGCCCTGCCTCGACGACATCGACGCGCGACTGGCTAGAGGCGAGCGCCCCTAGCCTGGCCGCCTCGCGAGAGTGAGCTCGTAACGAGGCCAACCGCCCGCTTGTGCTAGACTGCCCGGGCCATGGAGCAGGGCGGCGACCTCCTCCTTGATGTCAGGAACCTCCAGACGCAGTTCGCGATCTCGGGCGGCGTCGTGCGCGCCGTGGACGGGGTCTCCTGGGATGTGCGGGCGGGGGAGACCGTTGCCCTCGTCGGCGAGTCGGGCTGCGGCAAGTCGGTGAGCGCGCTGAGCGTGATGCGCCTCGTGGCGGCGCCGGCGGGGCGCATCGTCGGCGGCCAGATCCTCTTCAAGGGACGCGACCTCCTCCAGCTCTCCGACGAGGAGATGCGCGAGGTGCGTGGCGCCGCCATCGCCATGATCTTCCAGGAACCCATGACCTCGCTCAACCCGGTGCTGACCGTCGGGCGCCAGCTGACCGAGCCGACCGAGATCCATCTCGGCATGACGTCGACCCAGTCACGGGCGCGCGCCATCGAGCTCCTGGGCATGGTCGGCATCTCCGACCCCGAGCGGCGTCTCCGCCAGTACCCGCACCAGTTCAGCGGCGGGATGCGGCAGCGCATGATGATCGCCATGGCGCTGGCGTGCAATCCGGCGCTGATCCTGGCCGACGAGCCGACCACGGCCTTGGATGTCACAATACAGGCTCAGATCCTCGAGCTCATGAAGGGGCTCTCCCGGAAGCTGGGCGTGGCCATGGTCATGATCACCCACAACCTGGGCGTGGTCGCCCGCTACGCCGACCGGGTCAACGTCATGTACGCGGGGCGGGTCGTGGAGCGGGGGACGGCGCGCGAGATCTACGCCAACCCGCGCCACCCCTACACGCTCGGGCTCCTGCGCTCGGTGCCCCGCCTCGACGAGCCCCGGAAGGCCAAGCTCCTGCCCATCCAGGGCCAGCCGCCCGATCTCTCGCGGCTGCCGCCGGGCTGCGCCTTCCAGCCGCGCTGCCAGTACGCCGTGGAGCGCTGCCTGCGCGAGGCACCCCCGCTGGAGACCGTCGCGGCGCGCCACGTCTCGGCCTGCTGGGTGGCATCCGACCTCGGCCAGAAGGTGAGCGCGTGAGCCTGGCGGCATCCGTCCGCGACGATCGGTCGCCTGCTGAGCCCCACAAGGGCGACGAGATCCTGGTAGTCCGGAACCTGACCAAGTATTTCGAGGTCTCGGGCGGCTTCTTGAGCGGCAGGCGCGGCGTGGTCAAGGCGGTGGACGACGTGTCCTTCTCGATCCGCCGCGGCGAGACGCTCGGCCTCGTGGGTGAGTCCGGCTGCGGCAAGACCACCACAGGCCGCTGCGTGCTCCAGCTGGAGAAGCCGACCAGCGGCTCCATCCTGTTCGAGGGCAAGGACCTGGCGGCGGCCTCGCCATCCGAGCTCCGGGCCGTGCGGCGGAAGATGCAGGTCATCTTCCAGGACCCGTACAGCTCGCTCAACCCGCGGATGACGGTGGGCCAGATCATCTCTGAGCCCCTGGCCGTGCACGGCATCGTGCCCGAACGCCCGGCACGGGAGGCCCGCGTCAAGGAGCTTCTCGGCCACGCGGGGCTCCTGCCCGCCATGACCCGGCGCTACCCCCACGAGCTCTCGGGAGGCCAGCGCCAGCGCGTCGGCATCGCCCGCGCCCTCGCGATGGAGCCGACCTTGATCGTCTGCGACGAGCCGGTCTCGGCCCTCGACGTCTCCATCCAGGCCCAGATCATCAACCTGCTCGAGGAGCTGCAGACCGGCTTCGGCCTGACCTATCTCTTCGTCGCCCACGACCTCTCGGTGGTCCGCCATATCTCCGACCGGGTGGCCGTGATGTACCTGGGCAAGATCGTCGAGCTCACCGACCGGCAGTCGCTGTACGAGAACCCGCAGCACCCGTATACCAAGGCGCTGCTCTCGGCCGTCCCCATCCCCGACCCGGCCGTGGAGCTGACCCGCGAGCGGACGATTTTGAAGGGCGAGGTGCCGAGCCCGCTCAATCCCCCGGCGGGCTGCGTCTTCCACCCCCGCTGCCCCATAGCCATCGAGCAGTGCAGCCAGGGGGTGCCCGACCTTCGGGAAATCCTGCCCGGGCACCGGGCGGCCTGCATCCGCGTTTAGTCATCGAGCGATAACGCTTCCCGCCTTGACAGGAGGGAGGTGCGGCCGCTAATGTACGGCAAGTTGTTGGAACCACTGACGGTCTTTCCCGTCGCACCAGCGCAAGGAGGCGTCGCATGACACTGTCCACTGCCGGGCGCATCACGCTAGGACTTCTTCTCGCCGCCCTGCTCGCGGCGCCGGTTCCCGTTACAGCACAGGACAAGCCCCGCCTGGGCGGCGAGCTGATCTTCCCCGTCCCCTCGGAGCCGCCCTCCTACGACGCCCACGAGGAGGAGACCTTCGGGGTCATCCACCCCTTGGCGCCGCTCTACAGCACGATCCTCAAGGTCGACCCCTTCGACAAGACGGGCACCAAGCCGGTTGGCGACCTGGCCGAGTCCTGGACCATCTCCAAGGACGGGATGACCTACACCTTCAAGCTCCGGCGCGGCGTCAAGTTCCACGACGGCAGTGAGATGACCTCCAAGGACGTCAAGGCCAGCTACGACAAGATCATCTTTCCCCCTGCCGGCGTGAAGTCGCTCCGGAAGGCCGCGTACGACGTGGTCGAGGTGGTCGAGGCCCCGGATCCCTACACGGTACGGCTCCGTCTCAAGCGGCCGGAGGCGTCCCTGCTGCTCAACTTGGCGTCGCCCTGGAACTGGATCTACAAGGCCGACATCCTCGCCAAGGACATCCACTGGTACGAGAAGAACGTCATGGGCACCGGGCCTTTCAAGTTCGTGGAGCACGTGAAGGGCTCGCACTGGGTCGGCAAGAAGAACCCGGACTACTGGGACAAGGGCAAGCCCTACCTGGACAGCTACCGCGCGATCTTCATCTCCTCGTCGGCGGCCCAGGTGGCGGCCATCCGCGGCGAGCGCGCCCACATCCAGTTCCGCAGCTTCAGCCCGGGCGAGCGCGACAGCCTCGTGCAGGCGCTGGGCTCCAAGATCACGGTGCAGGAGAGCCCGTGGGACTGCCTGAACTTCGTGTCGATGCATCACGACAAGAAGCCCTTCGACGACAAGCGGGTCCGGCGCGCCCTGTCTCTCGCCCTGGACCGCTACGAGGGCTCCAAGGCGCTCTCGCGGATCACCCTGGTCAAGGACGTGGCGGGCATCCAGGTGCCCGGAACGCCCTACGCCACGCCGCCGGCCGAGCTGGAGAAGCTGGCGGGCTACGGGCGCGACATCAACGCCAACCGGGCCGAGGCCAAGCGCCTGCTGCGCGAGGCGGGGGTGCCGGACGGCTTTTCCTTCACCTTCAAGAACCGCGGCATCCCGCACCCGTACGAGCCCCTGGGTATCTGGCTCATCGACCAGTGGCGCCAGATCGGGCTCAATGTCAAGCAGGAGACGATCGAGGCGTCCTCCTACTATGCGATGCTCAAGCGCGGCGACTTCGAGGTCGTCATGGACTTCCAGTGCGGGTTCATCGTCGAGCCGGACCTGGACCTGCCGCGGTTCGTCAGCACGTCGGACGCCAACTACGGCAAGCACAAGGACAAGGTGATCGACGAGCTCTTCGTCAAGCAGGGGCGAGCCAACGATATCGAGGAGCGGAAGCGGTATCTCCGCGCCTTCGAGAAGCGCCTCCTCGACGAGGAGACCCACGTGATCTACACGCTCCAATGGCACCGGATCATCCCGCACTCGAGCAAGGTGCACGGTTGGACGATCACGCCCAGCCACTACCTGAACAACCAGCTCGACACGGTCTGGCTCAGTGAATAGCGAAGCTACTCCCTATACCCCTCTCCCCGCCCCGGGGAGAGGGCAGGGTGAGGGGCAGCCCTGAGGGGCGAGCCCCCGACACTATGTGGAAGTACGTCGTCAAGCGGTTCTTCCTGATGATCCCGACGCTCCTGGGCGTCGCGGTTTTGATCTTCCTCCTCATGCGCGTCGTGCCGGGTGACATCGTCGAGCTCCGCCTGGCCGGCGACAGCGGCGCCGTGTCGGAGGAGCTGCTCAAGACCGAGCGGGCGCGCTTCGGTCTGGATCAGCCGCTGTGGAAGCAGTTCGGGACCTGGATCTGGGGCGTGGTGCGCTTCGACTTCGGCACCTCGATGTGGACCGGGGCGTCGATCGGCGAGGAGATCAAGCTCCGCTTCGCGCTGTCGCTCCAGCTGGCGATCATGGCGACAGCGATCGGGGTGGCGATCGCGATCCCCCTGGGCGTGGCGTCGGCGCTCAAGCAGGACTCGTGGGTGGACTACGTCGCGCGCATCGTGTCCATCGCCGGGATCGCCACGCCGTCCTTCTGGCTGGGCATCCTGATGATCCTGGTGTTGCTGGTCGTCTTCCGCTGGCTGCCGCCCATGGTCTACACGCCGTTCTGGGTCAATCCCTGGCAGAACATCATCCAGCTCATCTGGCCGGCCCTGGCCGTCGGCTACCGTCTCTCGGCCGTGGTGACGCGCATGACGCGCTCGGCGATGCTCGAGGTGCTGCGCGAGGACTACATCCGTACGGCGCGCGCCAAGGGGCTGGTCGAGACGCTCGTTCTCAAGCGTCACGCGATCAAGAACGCCATGCTGCCGGTGCTGACGGTGACGGGCATCGAGTTCGCCTTCCTCATGGGCGGGCTCGTGGTCACTGAACAGGTGTTCAATCTCAACGGGCTGGGGCTCCTGTTCGTCCAGGCCGTCGCGCACCGGGACTACACGCTGACGCAGGCGCTGGTGCTCCTCGTCGCCTCGGTCTTCATCATCGTCAACTTCTTCATGGATCTCATGTACGGCTGGCTCGATCCCCGCATCCGGTACCGGTAGCCCATGGCCATCAACGTCCCGTTCGACGTCGTCGAGATCGCCGCCGCCGCGGAAGCCCGGGCGGGATGGTGGGGAACCGTCCTGGACTTCGCCCGGCGGCGCCCGCTGGGCGCGGCGGGCGCGTTGGTCGTCGTCTTCCTCATCGCCCTCGCGCTGTCGGCGAATCTGATCGCGCCGTACAACCCGGTGGCGGTGGACTTCGGGGCCATGCTTACCCGGCCGGGCGCCGCCCACTGGCTCGGCACGGATGCGTTCGGCCGCGACGTGCTGACACGGCTGATCTACGGCTCGCGCACGGCCCTCATGGTCGGCTTCGGCGCGGCCGTGGTCGGCTCCACGCTGGGCGCCATCCTGGGCGTCGGCAGCGCGTTCTTTGGCGGCAAGGTGGACCTGTACCTCCAGCGCTTCATGGATATCTTGATCGCCTTCCCGCTGATCATCCTGGCCCTGGCCATCGTGGCTATTCTGGGCAACACGATACCGAACCTCATCACCGCGATTACGATCCCCATGATCCCGCGCTGCGCGCTCGTCATCCGCTCGAGCGCGCTCAGCATCCGCGAGATGCCATATGTAGACGCCGCGCGTACGGCGGGTTTCAGCAACGCGCGGATCATCATGCGGCACATGCTGCCCAACGTCATGGCGCCGTATCTCATCATGCTCACCGCCTTCCTGGGCCAGGCTATCTTATTGGAGTCGTCGCTCTCCTTCCTCGGCCTGGGCGTCCAGGAGCCGACGGCGGCCTGGGGGCTCATGTTGCGCGGGGCGGCCGTGGACTTCGCCGAGTCGGCCCCCTGGATGGCCGTTTTCCCGGGGCTCGCCATCAGCCTGGCCGTCTTCGCCTTCAACCTCTTCGGGGACTCGCTCCGGGACGCGCTCGACCCCAAGCTCCGGACCCTCTAGTCCCCGGCCGTAACCTCTTGACACGTCTCGGGCAGGTTGGTACAACTACGGGGGTTTTGGCGCCCGGCGCCGATCGCCGGCGAGGAACACCGTGCAGTTCACAGGGAGGCCGGAATGGCGTACATCATCGCTGAACCCTGCATCAACGTAAAGGACAAGGCCTGCGTCGAGGTCTGCCCCGTGGACTGCATCTACGAGGGCGACACGATGCTCTACATCCACCCGGATGAGTGCATCGACTGCGGCGCCTGCGAGCCCGTCTGCCCCGTCAAGGCGATCTTCGCCGAAGACGAGACGCCGGCGAACTGGAAGAACTTCATCGAGCTGAACAAGCAGTTCTTCAAGGACAACCCCGGCGTCAAGCCGGCGACCAAGGCCTAGCGACACGCCTCGAGCTGCGCATCTCTAGCGGGGACCCGCCGACGGGTCCCCGTTTTTTTGTGCCCGCCTGGCGTGCCCCCCGCCGTGCGTGCCCCCCGCCGTGCGTGCCCAAGGACGAGTGCAGCGTGGAGGCACTTCTGCACACCGCGAGCGGCAGCCGTCGGGGCCTGGGTGCCGCATCCGGTTGATTTTGCGGCCGCGCCTTCATGGCACATGACTTGCCACAGATGCTCGGCATGGGCGCAACGCCGCCGGCTCCATCCCCAGCGACTCCATCTCCACCGCCTGGGCCCAGGCCGCATGGGTTCCACGGCGCCGTCAGCGAATTCAAGCGGCGGTTGATCGAGGCGACGCTGACCCAGTCAGGCGGCAACCGCACGCACGCGGCCCGGGCGCTGGGGCTCCAGAGGACCTACCTGCTTCGGCTCATGCGCGAGTTTCAGGTCCACATCCCGCCGCCGCCGGGCCCGTGGCGCCGCGCCGACAATGGCAATGGCGCCGGCGGGGCCCACGCAGGCAACGGAGGCGGCCCGGTCGCGCCGACCCAAAGACATTGACACGCGGGAGCCCACGGTTTGAAATGAGCAGGTGAACAACGTCTGGATCGCCGGGGCGGGGATGACCCGATTCGGCCGGCGCGACGAGAGCCTGCCCGACCTGATCGCCGAGGCCGGTTTGGCCGCGCTCCGCGATGCGGGCATCGAGCGCCCCGACGCGCTCGTCGTCGCCGCCATGAACCCCGAGGAGTTCACGGGGGCGGGCAACTACGGCTCGCTGATCAATACGCACCTCGGCCTGGCCCAGGTGCCAACCGTGCGGGTCGAAACGGCGACCTCGTCGGGTATGGCCGCCATCTACGCGGGTTTCGCCGATATCGCGGCCGGTCTCCACCGGACGGTGCTGGTCGTGGGCGGCGAGAAGATGAGCCACATCCCCACCCCGCGCGTGTCCGAGATCATCGGCCGCTCCATCGATCCGCACGAGCGCACCTACGGGACGACCATGCCGGCCTTGGCGGGGCTCATCACGCGCGCGGCCATGCACAGCCGCGGCCTCACGCTGAGAGAAATGGCGCAGGTCGCCGTGAAGAACCACGCCAACGGCGCGCGGAACCCGCTCGCCCACTTCCGGGAGCCGGTGACGCTCGAGGCCGTGATGGAGAGCCGGCTCGTAGCCGACCCGCTCCGGCTCTACCACTGCTGTCCGATCTCGGACGGAGCGGCGGCGATTGTCCTGACGGCTGAGCCCGCCGCTGTCCGCATCGCCGGAATCGGGCAGGGGACGGACACCATGGCCGTGCGCTACCGGAGCCAGCTGACCTCGTTCCGCGCCACCCAGGCGGCGGCGCAGGCCGCGTACAGGATGGCGGGCTTCGGCCCCGAGCGCGTCGAGGTGGCGGAGATCCACGACGCCTTCTCGCCCTTCGAGCTGATCTCCCTCGAGGACACGGGGCTCATCCCGGCCGGCAAGGCCGGGCGCGCGACGCTCGACGGCGAGACCGCGCTCGACGGCCGGCTGCCGGTGAACACCTCCGGCGGGCTCAAGGCCCGGGGGCACCCGCTGGCCGCCACCGGCATTGCCCAGATCGTCGAGCTCTGCTGGCAGCTTCGCGGGATGGCCGAGGGGCGGCAGGTCCAGGCGCGCGTGGGGCTGGCGCAGTCCATCGGGGGGCTCGCCACGAACAACTGGGTGGCGCTCGTCGAGGCGCGCGCAGCATGATCGTCCAGTCCATCGAGGCCTCGCGCTGCCCCCGCTGCGAGCGCATGGTCGTGCCCCCAGCGCACTACTGCCCTGATCACCCGGTGGCGATGGAGCCGGCGACCGTGGCCGGGGTGGGCGAGATCGTCTCCTTCACCACGCTGCACTCGCCTCCCGAGGGCTTCAAGGCGCCGCTGTACATCGCGCTGATCGAGCTCGAGGGGGGCGCGCGGCTCTTCTGCCACGGGCAGGAGACCCGCGGCATCAAGATCGGCTCGAGCGTCGGCGTCGAATCGCTCGATGGCGTGTTCTACTTCTCGCACATGAGCTTCGCCGACCGGGCGCGGCTCTTCTGGCGGCGGGCCGGCGCTCGCGGCGAGAAGGTCACCTCCATCACCAAGAGCCTGGCCAAGGGGCTCTTCCGGGGACGGTCCCGTGGCGACAGCTAGGCGGAAGGCTCCAGTCAGGAAGCAGCCGCGCCCGCCGCTCCACGGCATCCGCGTCATCGATCTCACCCGCGTCCTGGCGGGGCCGTTCTGCTCGATGTCGCTCGGCGACATGGGGGCGGAAGTCATCAAGGTCGAGGAGCCGGGCAGAGGCGACGACACGCGCGGCTGGCCACCCTTCGCAAGCGGGGAATCGACCTACTTCATGTCGGTCAACCGCAACAAGAAGAGCTTGACGCTCAACATGAAGGCGCCCGAGGGGCAGGCGATCCTCCGCCGGCTCATCGCCAAGGCCGACGTGGTGATCGAGAACTTCCGTCCCGGCACCATGGAGCGGCTGGGCTTCGGCTACGACGCGCTCCGCAAGCTGAATCCCCGGCTGGTCTACTGCTCGATCTCCGGCTTCGGCGAGAGCGGCCCGGAGTCCTCCCGCCCCGGCTACGACCTGATCGTCCAAGGCGAGTCGGGCGTCATGGACCTGACCGGCTTCCCCGACGGCCCGCCCGTCAAGGTCGGCAACTCCATCGGCGATCTCGTCGCCGGGATGTCCGCGGCCCAGGGCGTGACGCTGGCGCTCCTCGCCCGCGTGAAGACTGGCAGGGGCCAGAAGGTCGAGATCGGGATGCTCGACGTCATGGCTTCGCTGCTGACCTACCAGGCCGGGCTCTACTGGAACGCCGGCGGCAGGCCCACGCGCCGGGGCAACCAGCACCCATCGATCGTCCCCTACGAGGTCTTCCAGGCCCAGGACGCTTACATGACGCTGGGCGTGGCCAACAACTCCCTCTGGGAGCGCATGTGCGGGGCGATCGGCCGGGAAGACCTCGCGAAGGACGCGCGCTTCGACAGCGAGGCCAAGCGCGTCACGAACCGCGACGCGCTCGGGCCGCTGCTCAACTCGACCTTCTCCACCCGCCCGGCCGCCGAGTGGCTCGCGCGTCTCGACAAGGCGGGCGTGCCCGCAGGGCGCATCAAGACGGTCGCCGAGGTCTGCGAGAGCGAGCACCTGCGCGCGCGCGGCATGTTCGTGCGGCTCGCGCACCCCAAGGCCGGCGCCGTCACCGCAATGGGCGTGCCGATCCGCCTCTGGGACACCCCGGGCGCCGCCCAAGCCCCCGCGCCCCTCCTCGGCCAGCACACCGAAGAGATCCTGAGCGGCCTCCTGCGCATCCCCAAGTCCAAGATCGACAAGCTCCGCGCCGCCGGCGTCGTATAACTGGATCTCTCCAGTGCGTTTCCAGGATTTTCGAGAGGGCTTTCATTGGACGCTATCGGACGAGCGCTCAAAATGACGCGATCCCAGAAGGCGGGAGCGCCGCGGAAGGGATTCTCCGGCGCAATCAGTCGGGTGGCGTCTCCGGGCGACCGCATCGTCATCCAGCAGCGGGGCAAGCCAATGGCGGCGCTTGTGTCGCTGAACGATCTGCGGATGCTCGAGACTCTCGAGGATCAGATCGATGTTGAGGCGGCGCGCAAGGCGCTGGCCGATCCTAAGAATCGCAAGCGCATTCCGTGGAGGCGGGTCAAGGCCACCCTCGGCCTCTGACGGCGTAGCTGCACCCCCTCACCCTCTCTCAGCCCTCGCCTCGCCGCAAGCGTCTCAGCTCGAACTGCGGCCCTCTCCCCCGGTGGGGGAGAGGGGAAGGCGCGCAAACTTGACACCCGGGGCGGGGCGGCGGGATGATAGGCGTCCCATGTCACGGGAAATCAAGGTTTACGATACGACGCTGCGCGACGGCACCCAGGGAGAGGGCGTGTCCTTCTCTATGGAGGACAAGGTCAGGATCGCCCAGCGCCTCGACGCCCTCGGCATCCACTACATCGAGGGCGGCTGGCCCGGCTCCAACCCCAAGGACCTGCGATTCTTCAAGCGCGTCCAGGACGCCGTCTTCAAGACCGCCAAGATCACCGCGTTCGGCTCGACGCGGCGCCCCGGCGTGAGGCCGCAGGAGGACAGCAACATCCTGGCGCTCGTCGAGGCCGGGCCGCCCGTCGTCACCATCTTCGGCAAGTCGTGGGACCTGCACGTGACGCACGCGCTCGGCACCACGCTCGAAGAGAACATCGCCATGATCGGCGATTCGGTCGCCTACCTCCTCAAGCACTTCGAGGAGGTCATCTACGACGCCGAGCACTTCTTCGACGGCTTCAAGAAGAACCGCGAGTACGCGCTCGCCACGCTCAAGGCGGCGGAGGCCGCGGGGGCCCACTGCCTCGTGCTGTGCGACACGAACGGCGGCGGCCTGCCCCACGAGGTCGTGGAGATCATCCGGGAGGTCAAGAAGCACGTGAAGCCCGAGACGCCGCTCGGCATCCACGTCCACAACGACACCGAGTGCGCCGTGGCGAATACCCTGGCGGCGGTCGCCGAAGGCGTCAACCACGTCCAGGGGACGGTCAACGGCTACGGCGAGCGCTGCGGCAACGCCAATCTCGTCTCGATCATTCCCAACCTGATGCTGAAGATGGGCCTCGACTGCATCCCGAAGGAGAACCTGCGCGAGCTGCGCGACGTCTCGCGCTTCGTGTCGGAGCTGGCGAACCGCAAGCCGTGGGGCTCCCAGCCCTACGTCGGCGACTCGGCCTTCGCCCACAAGGGCGGCATCCACGTCTCGGCCGTCCTCAAGCGCGCGGAGACCTACGAGCACGTCGACCCGGAGACGGTGGGCAACCACCGGCGGGTGCTGGTCTCGGAGCTGGCGGGGCAGTCGAACATCCTCTGGAAGGCCAAGGAGTACGGCATCGACCTCGACAAGAACACGCCCGAGGCGCGCCGCATCCTCGAGCTGCTGAAGCGCATGGAGGACGAAGGCTTCCAGTTCGAGGGCGCCGAGGCGTCCTTCGAGCTCCTGATGGAGCGCGCGCTCGGCAACCACAAGCCGTACTTCGACCTCGACGGCTTCCGCGTCATCGTCGAGGAGGAGCGCGGCGACGCGGAGCCGGTCGCCGAGGCGACGGTGCGGCTCAAGGTCAAGGGCATCGCCGAGCACACGGCCGCCTCCGGCCACGGCCCGGTCAACGCGCTCGATGGTGCGTTGAGGAAGGCCCTCGAGGAGTTCTACCCGAACTTGCGCGAGATGAGGCTGCTGGACTACAAGGTGCGCATTCTCGACGAGTCCAAGGGCACGGCGGCCAAGACGCGCGTGCTCATCACCTCCGGCGACGGCGACGAGACCTGGGGCACCGTGGGCGTGGCCGACAACATCATCGAGGCGTCCTGGCAGGCCCTCGTCGACTCCATCGAGTACAAGCTCCGCCGCGACGAGCGTAAGGGCAAGCGCTGATCTATAACTCTCCCTCTCCCCTAAGGGGAGAGGGTCGCATTTCGAGATGAAGCCCCGAGGCGAGGCGAGAGCTGAGAGAATCAGGGGTGTCGTTCCCAGGCGCACATGACTACCATCCCCGCCAAGCTGATCGAAGACACCGCCCGCGAGCTGATGGCGCGCGCGGCCATCGACATCCCGCCGGACTATCGCGAGGGCGTCCGTTTGGCGCGCGACCGGGAAAAGAACCGCCTCGCCCGCTTCGTGCTCGACGAGATGCTCGAGAACTGGAACATCGCCACCGCCGAGCGGCGCCCCATGTGCGGCGACACCGGCCTGCCGCGCTACTACGTCAAGCTCGGCAACGAGGCGCTCATCGAAGGCGGTCTCGTCGCACTCGAGAAGGCGCTCCGGCGCGCGACGGCGGACGCCACGGCCTCGATTCCCCTCCGCCCGAACCGCGTCCACCCGCTCACGCGCGAAGACCAGAACAACAACGTCGGCTACCACGCCCCCGAGGTGACCTACTCGATCGAGCCCGGCGGTGACTGGGTGGACGTGACCACGGTCCACAAGGGCGGGCTCTTCGGTACCGACTGGCGCATGCTCTTTCCCGGCGACGGCGTCCCGGGCATCAAGCGCTTCTTCGTGGACACGCTGATCGAGTCGGGCAAGCGCGGGCTCGCCTGCCAGCCCGCCATCGTGGGCGTGGGCATCGGCGGCTCGAAGGACACGTGCATGCGCCTCGGGAAGGAGGCCGCGTGCCTCCGCGCCGTCGGCACCCGCAGCCCGGATCCCGCGGCCGCGGCGCTGGAGGAGGAGCTGACGGCGCTCGGCAACCACATCGGCATCGGCGCCATGGGCTTCGCGGGCACCTCCATGGTCGTCGCGACGCACGTGGAATTGGCGCACACGCACACCGGCGGCATGCCCATCGCCATCCACCAGTTCTGCCTGTCCTCCCGCCGCTCGACCGCGCGCGTGTTCCCGAGCGGCACCGTCGAGTTCAGGACCGACCCGCAGTGGTTCACCGACTACTATCGCCGGCAGGGTATCGAATGAAAGAGATCCGTCGGCTCGACGATGTCCAGATGGATGAAGTCCACCTCAGCACTCCCGTCTCCGCCGAGGCCATTGGCTCGCTGAAGCTCGGCGACGTGGTCTATCTCTCGGGCGTGCTCTACACGGCGCGCGAGGGCGTCTACCGCCAGGTCGTGGACAAGGGGCTGCCGCTGCCGGCGGGCCTCCGCGAGTTGACCAACGTCAACTTCCACTGCTCGCCCGCGGCCTCGGTGCGCCCGGACGGCTCCTATTCGGTCGAGGCCGTCACGGCCACGGCCAGCTTCCGCTTCGGCAAGTCGATGGCGGCCTGGTTCGAGCGCTCGGGCGCCAAGGTGATCGTGGGCAAGGCGGGTTTGACCGAGCTGGCCTATCGCGAGTGGTTCGTGCCTCACGGCGCCGTCTACCTGACGACCGTCGGCTACGGGCTCGGCGCGATGTACGGGCGGAGCATCAAGCGCGTGCTCGACGTCCACTGGCTGAAGGAGCTGGGCATCGCCCAGGCGTGCTGGGTGCTCGAGGTGGAGAAGCTCGGGCCCTTCCTCGTCGAGGGCGACGCCGCCGGCCGGAGCCTTTTCGCGCTCGCGAACCGCGAGATCAACGTCAGGATCGAGGAGGTATACAAGACCCTCCCGCCTCCCGCGCTGTCCCGCTTCGGCGAAGTCCTCTCCCGCAAGGACGAGGTCGTCTAGCAGGCTGCTGAAAAGGGCCCATCTGCGTCATTTAGCAAGAACGTGTTGGGGCGCCCTCGGCCGCACGCTCCTGGCCGTTCGAGCTGAGGGGCGGAGCCACGAGGCGAGGGCTGAGACAGTCGTACGCCTCGCGTGCGGATTCAACCCAGCCCTCGTCTCGCGACGGCACAGGCTGTCGCTCAACTCGAACAGCGGGGCGCCGCCTCGCATCTGGACCCTTTTGAGCAGCCTGAGCCCAAGTGATGCCGCTAAGCGAAGCGGCAGGGGAGGCCGAGCGCCTGCTCGAGCCTCCGCTCGTACTCCCGCCGCGTGATCTCGACCGCGCCCAGGCTCTCGAGGTGCGGGGTGACGTACTGGACGTCCAGCAGGACGAAGCCCCGCTCCCGCAGCCGCGAGCAGAGCGCCCCCAGCGCCACCTTCGAGGCGTCGGTCTCGCGGTGGAACATGCTCTCCGCCATGAAGGCGCCGCCGAGCGCAACGCCGTAGACGCCGCCCACCAGCCGCCCCTCGCGCCACGCCTCCACGCTGTGAGCCTTGCCCGCCCGGTGGAGCGCCGCGTACACCTCGACGAAGCGCTCCGAGATCCACGTGCCTTCCGGCCTGTCGGCGCAGCCGCGCATCACGCCCTCGAAGTCGGTGTCGACGCGGATTTCGAAGAGGCCGCGCCTGAGCGCGCGCGCGAGCGAGCGCGAGACGTGGAAGCCGTCGAGGTGGATGATCGCGCGCGGGTCGGGCCTGAACCAGAGGACGTCACCGGAGCGCTCGTCCGCCATCGGGAAGATCCCGTGGCCGTAGGCGAGCAGGACGCCCTCAGGCGTGAGGGTGAGCTTGCGCCCAGACATTGCGGCAGCGTGTCTCCGTCGTGAGCCACGCCATCACGAAGGAGGCGAAGGCGACGACGAAGCAGAGCATGAAGGCGGCGCGGTAGGCCGCCAGCGGGTAGACGCGGCTCCCCGCGACCAAGGCGCCCGTCCAGTTGGCGTCGAGGAGCACGCCGGTGAGCCACTGCATGAGGGCAAAGCCCAGGAAGATGGGCAGGTTCTGGCAGCCGAGGGCCACGCCCACGTGGCGCGGATCGTTGACCTCGCGGATGCAGGGGAAGACGAGCGAGACGCCGCCCGAGGCGAAGCCCAGGAGGAAGCAGAGCGGGCCGAGCCAGCCGATCGGCACCGGCGCCCGCGGGAGCGCGATGAGCGCCCAGATCGCGACGTACAGCGCCGTCGCCGCGATGAGCGGCGGGCGCCGGAGTCCCAGCCAGCGATCGGAGACCCAGCCGCTCAGGGGCGCGCTGATGAGAAGCCCCGCGGCCGTCATCATGAGCACGTTGGACGCAGCCACACGCGGCAGGCCGTAGATTTGGGTCAGGTACGGCACGCCCCAGAGCCCGAAGAAGGGCACGAAGGAGCCGTACATCGCAGCCCCCGTGAGGAGGATGGGCCACGAGCGCCTGTTGGCGGCGACGGCCGGCATGGCCGCTATCGTGTCGCGCAGGCTGGGCGCGGGGGCGCGCGGCCCGTCTGCGATGCGGGGGAGCCCCAGGTCCTCGGGCTTGTCGCGGATGAATATGAAACAGGCCACGGCAAGGACCAGCGTGACGGCGCCAATGCCGATGAAGGACCAGCGCCAGCCGATGGCCTCGACCAGGAGGGCCAGCGGCCCCGTGCCCACGAGCGCGCCCACGGCGCCGATGCTCTGGCTTGTTCCGGCGACCGTCGCGAACTCGTGAGGGCGGAACCACTCCGAGGCGAGGCGCAGCGAGGCGATGAGCATCACCGAGGCGCCCAGGCCCACCAGCAGCCGGCCGGCGAGCGCCGCTTCGATGACGGGCGCGGCGCCGAAGAGTATGCTGCCGGCGGCCATGGTCACGCCGCCCAGCGCCAGCACGCGGCGCGGGCCCAGCGTGTCCGCCAGGCTGCCGCCGGGCAGCGCCATGGCCGCGAAGCAGTAGGGGTAGATGGCGATCAGCGTGCCGAGGGTCGCCGCCGGGATCGCGAAGGCCTGCATGAGGTCGCCCGCCACCACCACGGGCGCCACGCGGTGGAAGTAGGAGAAGATGTAGAGCAGCGCCGGTGCCGCGACGATGCCCCACCTCGCGTGGAGCGTCCGCCGGATCGGGTCCGTTTCAGATCCCCCTGGACTTGCGCCAGGCGGCGATGTCGCGCGCCGACCAGGTCCCGCACCAGACCTCGCTCATCTGGGCTTCGCTGAGGCCTCCGAACGCCTCCTTGAACTTCACGAACTCGGCGTCGGCGCCTGCGAGCAGGTCGGCCTTCTCGGACATGAGGTCTCCTTCAGCGGATGGAGTGCGGCGGGATGCGCTTGTAGAAGAGCAGCTCCCGCGTGCCCTGGGGCAGGTTGTCGATATGGCCGCTGGGCTGAAAGCCCAGCGCCGTGTGCATGCGGATGGACGCCTTGTTGGTTTCCTCCGTCGAGGAGAACACGCGCGGCGACGGCGAGACCGCCTCGACGGACTTGAAGAACTCGCGGGCGATGCCTTTGCGACGAAAATCCTCGCGCACCACGACGAGGCTCACGAAGGTGCACTGGAACCAGTCCGTCCGGTACGCGAGGAACCCCACGATCTCCTTCTCCGCCTCGGCCACGATCAGGTGGTGGCGCTCCATGTGCGACTTGATGAAGGCGCCCGCGCGGTCTTCGCCGATCGCGAGGGCGGCCAGCTCGGCGCAGCCGGCGGCATCGGTGGTACGGGGCAGGCGGATCTCGATCATGGGGCCGTGAGTGGAAAATACACCGGCGCGCCCTCGCGGGCAATCCGCTTCCGCCATTCAAAAGGAGGACGCATAGCGGGTTAGCAACCCAGTGACGGGCGCGCCTCTGCTAGTATTCCGCCGGATGGCGCACATGACCGGTACGGCGGATGGCTCCGGGAATCGCTGGGTCGCGCTCGCGGTACTGACCTTTGCGCGGACGGCCATGGGATTCCAGTTCCAGTCTGTCGGCGCTGTCTCGCCGCTGCTCATGGAGCGGCTTCACATCGCCAACACCGAGCTCGGCTGGCTGATCGGACTTTTCTCGCTTCCCGGCGTGTTCCTGGCGCTGCCCGGCGGTCTGCTTGGCGGGCGGTTCGGCGACCGGCGCGTCGTGCTCGCGGGCCTTGGGCTGATGACGTTGGGCAGCGCGCTGATGGGCGCCGCTGAGGGCTTCGCCGCGGTCGCGGTCGGGCGGCTCCTCAGCGCGGTCGGCGCGATCCTCCTCAATGTGCTCCTGACCAAGATGGTGACGGACTGGTTTGCCGGGCGCGAGATCATCTGGGCGATGACCGTTCTCATCAACTCGTGGCCGGTCGGCATCGGACTTGCCTCGTTGATCCCCCCCCGGTCGTCGCCAATGCGTGGGGCGTGTCCGCCGTCTTCCACGTGGCCGCTGGGACGGCCGCCGTCGGCGCTGTGGGCATCGCGCTCCTCTACAAACCGGCGCCCCGGGCTGCGATGCACGCGAAGTCAATAGGGCTTACCGGTCTTTCACGGCGCGAGACGGGACTCGTGGGCCTGGCCTCGGTGCCGTGGATGCTCTACAACGTCGGCTACGCCCTGATGCTCGGTTTCGTTCCGTCACTGCTCGTGCGCGGCGGGCTTTCCGTGGAGCAGGCAGGGCTGGTTCTGGGTCTGAGCACGCTCCTGTTCATCGGGTCGGCGCTGTTGGGAGGTGCATCCGCGCAGTGGCTGGCACGGCCCGACGTCGTCGTCACCCTCGGTTTGCTGGCCTTCACTGGCGGTCTCGTGGTGCTACCGTATGCGCCGCCCTGGCCGACACTGATAGCCGTCGGCCTTCTTGCGGGACCGCCCGCGGGCACGCTCGCTGCGGCGCCGACAGCGGTGTTGAGGCCCGAGAGCCGGGGTGCCGGCATGGGGCTCTTCTACACCGCGTACTACGTCGGCATGGCGCTGCTGCCGCCGGTCGCCGGGTGGCTCCAGGACGCGTTGGGCCGCTCCGCGGCGCTGTACTTCGCGGCGGCAGCGGTCCTTGCCACGCTCCCGTTCTATGTCGCCTTCCGGGCCGTGAGCGCGGCGCGCGAGGGCGCGGTCGCGGGCGCGGATCGAGCTCGGCAGGCCTGATCCGCCACGGTCTCAGTACGTCCCCGGCCGGATCTGCTTGTAGACCTCCTTCAGCTTGTCGGGCGTGAAGCCCGGCGCCTTGCAGGTGGAGATGATCTTCTTCTCGTCGGCCTCGACCTTGGCGATGGCGTCGGGGATGCCGCCCGCGATCTCGGGCGGGATCGTGACCACGCCGTGCTGGTCGAAGTGAACGATGTCCCCCGGCTTGATCCAGACGCCGCCCACCTTGACGGGAATGCCGAAGTCCACCATGTGGACGTTGGCGTGGGAAACGGAGATGTGGGCGGCGGCGAACTGGAACTTGAGCGCGCGGACCTCGTCCAGGTCTCGCACGGAGCCGTCGGTGACCACGCCGACGCAGCCCATCGCGCGGTGGATGTTGGCCTGGACCTCGCCCCACTGCGCGCCCTGGCCGCGCGGCTCGTCGAGGTCGTGGACGACGATGACGCGCGGGGCGGGGATGCTCATGACGAAGTCCCACCAGCCGAAGAGGCTCGCGCGGTGCCCCTCGATCGGGCCGTGCTCCGCCCGGATCAGGCAGGTGGCGGCGTGGCCGACCGAGGGTCCGAGCTCGGGGAAGAGCCCGCGGATGTCCGAGGAGACGTTGCCCTCTTCGCGCGGCCTGACCTTGAAGGTCTCGATGGCGTTGGCCACGCTGGGGCTGGTGATCTTCTTGAGAGCGTCGATCTGCTGCGTCGTGAGCGGCACGGGCTGTCCTCCTTGAAAGGGTGGCTGGCTTGAACGGCGGTTGGCTTGACGAACGGTTAGATGGTCCCTTTGCGCTTCTCGATGAGCGCCTGCTTGAGCTGCTCGATCATCTGCCCGATCTGCTGGAGGTTGGGGTTCGCGGCGAGCGCGCGCTGGAAGTAGGCGAGCGCCTGTTCCGGCTTGTCGAGCTGGAGGTAGATCTGGCCGTAGCCCGAGAGCGCCCCCCAGTGCTTCGGGTTGCGCTTGATCACCTCGTCGCAGTCTCGGAGCGACTTGTCGTACTCGCCGATGAAGAAGTACACCGTCGCCCGCTTGTTCCACCCCTCGGCGAACTCGGGCTTGAGCCTGATGATCTGGCTGAACGTGTCGATCGCAGCCTGCGCCTGGCCGTGGTTCATCTGCTCGACGCCGGCGGCGAAGAGCCCGTCCACCTTCGGATCGCCCGAGCGGCTCCACACCTGCCAGATCGAGCTCTCCGACACCGCCCGCACGAGGTCGTCCTGGTCGCGGAGCGCCTTGAAGAGGGTGGGCAGGTCGGCGGGCGCGCCGAGCTCGCCCATCCAGGCGGCGGCGAGGCGGCGCGCCTCGACGTCGGTGCTGCCGAGATCGCGGAGCGCCTGCTCCCGCGAGGGGCGCGGCTTGTCCTGGGCGTCCGCCGCGGCCGGCATGAGGAGCGCCAGCCCGAGAGCCAGCCCAAGAGACATGGTGACCGCCTTGACTTCCACCACGTTCATTGCGGGCGCCTTCATTGGGATCGCCCGATGAGCGAGAGGAACCGCGCCTCGTCCAGCACGGTGACGCCGAGTCGCTTGGCGTCGTCGGCCTTCCCGCCGGGGTCCTCACCCGCGATCACGTAGTCTGTCTTCCTGGAGACCGTGCCCGTGACGCGCCCGCCCAAGCGTAGGATCGCGTCCTTGGCTTCATCCCGCGTCATGCCGCGCAGGCCGCCCGTGAGGACGAGCGTCTTGCCCGTGAGGGGACCGGGCTTGTCCGAGACGCCTTTCTCGCTTAGGTCGACGCCGACCTCGCGGAGGTGGCGGATGATCTTCCGGTTCCGATCCTCCAAGAAGAAGCGGGAGACTGAGCGGGCGATCTTGGGCCCGATCCCGGAGATCTCGTTGATGTCGTCCTCGGTCGCCTTCTCGAGGCGCTCCATGCTGCCGAAGCGGGCGGCCAGGAGCTGCGCGGCGCGCTCGCCCACCATGCGGATGCCGAGGCCGTTGAGGACGCGGGAGAGCCCGCGGCCCTTGGAGGCCTGGATGGCCTCGAGAAGATTGGTCGCCGACTTTTCCGCCATGCGCTCGAGCCCCGCCAGCTGTGGGGCGTCGAGCTCGTAGAGGTCGCCGAAGTCCCCGCAGAGCTCCCGGTCCACGAGCTGGGTGATGACGACCTCGCCCAAGTGCTCTATGTCCATCGCGCGCCGCGAGCCCCAGTGGAAGAGCCGCTCCTTGAGCTGCGCCGGGCAGGCGACGTTGGTGCAGCGCCAGATGGCCTCGCCCTCGGGCCGCTCGGCCGGCGCGCCGCAGACGGGGCACGCCCGCGGCATGTGGAAGGGCCTGGCGCCGGCCGGCCGCTTGGCGGTGACGACCTGGACCAGGTAGGGGATGACGTCGCCGGCGCGCTCGATGAGCACGGTGTCGCCCACGCGCACGTCCTTCTTGCGCACCTCGTCCTCGTTGTGGAGGCTGACATTGCTCACGGTGACGCCGGCCAGCTCGACGGGTTCGAGCTGGGCGGTCGGCGTGAGCGCTCCCGTCTTGCCCACGTTGATCGTGATGCCCTTGACCTGTGTCGTCGCCTGGCGGGCGGCGAACTTGAAGGCGATGGCCCATCGAGGGTGGTGCGCCGTGGCGCCGAGCCTGCGCTGCTGCTCGAGGTCGTTGACCTTGACGACGGCGCCGTCGGCGTCGTACTCGAGCTCGTCCCGCTCCGCCTCCAGGCGCCGGCAGTAGGCGATCACGGCGTCGATATCGCGGCACCGCTCCGACCGCGGGTTGACCGCGAAGCCGCTCTTCTTGAGGGCCTCGAGCCGCTCCCAGTGAGAGTCGAAGAGCACGGGCTCGAGGACGCTCGTGTGGTAGAGGAAGATCTCGAGCGGCCGCGTCGCCGTGGTCGCCGGGTCCTTCTGTCTCACCGCGCCGGCGGCGGCGTTCCGGGGATTGGCGAACGTCGGCCCGCCGGCCTCCTCGAGCCTGGCGTTGAGCCGGGCGAAGGCCTCGCGCGGCATGTACACCTCGCCGCGAACCTCGAGCCGCTTCGCGTCCTTGAGCGGTCCGTGAAGGATCGACGGGATGGCCTTGATGGTGCGCAGGTTCTGCGTGATGTCCTCGCCGACCCGGCCGTCTCCGCGGGTGGCGCCGCGCGTGAACCGCCCGCGCTCGTAGAGGAGCGCCACGCCGAGGCCGTCGACCTTGGGCTCGCAGACGAAATCGAACTTGGCCTGAGGAAGCGCGCGGCGGATGCGCGCCTCGAACTCGCGCAGGTCATCCGGGCTCATCGCGTTGTCCAGCGACAGCATGGCCACCAGGTGCTCGACGGGCGCGAAGGCCGGGCCGACCCGCCCGCCTATGCCCTGGGTCGGGCTGTCGGGCGTGATCAGCTCAGGGTACGTACTTTCCAGTGCCCCGAGCTCACGCAGGAAGCGGTCGTATTCGGCGTCGGAGATCTCGGGGCGGTCCTCGACGTAGTAGTGGTAGTTGTGCCGGTGGATGGCCTCGCGGAGCGCCTCGATCTTTTCGGCGGCGTCCTTTGGCTTCGTCATGGCGAGGCCCAGAATACCACTAGCGGCGAGGGGCTTTGGTCCGGGCTTCCTCGATGAGCACGGCGATGCGCCGGCGGTCCTCGCCGGGGGGCATGAGCGTGACGAAGCGCTCCCATGCCTTGATGGCGCCGGCGTAGTCCTGCTTGACCTCGTAGAGCACCTGGCCCTTGTACATGAGCGCCGGGGTGTACTTCGGGTCGATCTTGAGCGCCTTGTCGAAGGTTTCGAGCGCGGCGTCGGCGTGGCCGCCCATCGCCACGATCAGGGCAAGGTGCGTCATCGCGTCGACGTTCTTCTCGTCGCGCTTGAGCACGGCCTGGTAGGCCGCGATGGCCTCCGGGTAGCGGCCCGCATTCAGGCTCTCGCGAGCAGCCTGGAGCATCCTGGCCATGATCTCGGGCGTGATGGGCCTGCCGGCGGCGGCCCCGGTCCCGGGAGCGCCGGGCAGGAGGGGGCCGGGGTCAGTCAGGGCGGGGCCGGGCATGCCGGGCATGCTGCTGCCCGGCGAGGCGGCGGTGGGGTCAGGTGCGCTGTACCGGCTCACTCCCACGCCGAGAGCGATGCCCAGCACGAGGAGTGCCACGCCGGCGGTGGCGATGGCGGCGGGGCTCCGCGTCCAGGAGCGCGGGGCGGCGGCCGCCCGCTCGGCAGCAGGCGGCGCAGGCAGGCCGCCCAGGGCGTCGAGCGTGGTGAGCAGATCGGCGGCGCGACCCTCGTACCTGTCCCTGAGCGCCTGGAAGTCGTCGTCCGAGAGCGAGCCCGCCTCGTGGTCGAAGGCAAGCTCCTTGAGGGCGCGGTAGGCCGAGGCCTTCTCCTCGCCGAGCTCGAGCCGGCGGTCGGGCTGTGCCGCGGGCGAGGCGGCCGTCCCTCCGGCCCCGCCGCGCAGGAGCGGCCAGAGGACGATCGCGAGCGCGGGCAGGCCGATGGCGGCAATGGCGATCCACTGGGCACCGGTCATGATTTATCCATCTCGGACATCTCGCGCCGGATGCGCTCCCGCACGGCGGGGTCGAGCTGCGAGGGCGCGGCGGCCTGTGGTGTGCGGCTCCAGCGACGGACTGTGATCGCGACCAGCACGAGCCCGATCCCGAGTCCCACGAAGGGCACGACCCAGACGAGGAGCGTGAAACCCGACTTGGGCGGCGAAAGCAGGATCCAGTCGCCGTACTTCTCGACGAAGTAGGCGCGCACCTGCTCGGGGCTGTCGCCCGCGGCCAAGCGCTCGCGGATGATGGCGCGCATCTGGTTGGCGGTCTCGGAGGGCGAGTCCGCCACCGAGAGGCTCTGGCAGACCACGCAGCGGAGTTGGCTCGCCACGTCCTGGACGATGTTCTCGTCTACCTGTGTCGCCGCGGGCGCTGGCTGTGTCGCCGCGGGCGCTGGCGCTGCCCACACGGCGACGGCGACCAGCATGACGGCCGCGGCGGCGGAGGCAAAGCCGCGCCTCATGACGGCTCCTTCAGCAGGGCGTCCAGGTGCCGGCGGGCGATCTCGTCAGTCAGCGCCCCCACGTGCTTGAAGCGCACGCGCCCCTTGCGGTCGATGAAGAAGGTCTCGGGCACGCCGTAGACGCCGTAGTCCACCGAGACCCGGCCCCTGGGGTCCGGAGCGTTCGGGAACGAGTGGTCGAAGCGCCTGAGGAACTCCCGTGCCGCCTCCTCCTTGTCCTGGACGTCGACGCCCACGACCATGACCCCCTTGTCCTTGTAGGCCCGCCAGGTGCGCTCGAGGGCCGGCGCTTCCTCGTAGCAGGCCGGCACGCACCACGAGGCCCAGAAGTTGAGCATCACGACCTTGCCGCGGAGGTCCTCGAGGCTCAGGGGAGAGCCCGCGAAGGTCGTGAGCGAAAAGGCCGCCGCCGGCCGGCCCAGGAGCGGCGAGGGGATCTCGCGAGGGTCGGTCCTGAAGCCGTAGGCCAGCAGCACCAGCACCGGCACGACGGCCGCGGGGATCGCCCACCGCAGCCTGGATGCGTTCACGCCGGCCTCCGCGCGTCCGGCAGGATGGCCAGCGCCGCGCCCAGCGTCAGCACGAGACCGCCCAGCCAGAGCCAGGAGACCATGCGGTTGACCTGGAGCTTGACCGTCGCGTGGGAGCCGTCGGGAGCGAAATCGCCCAGCACGAGGTAGATGTCCTCGATCCAGCCAAGTTGGTAGTCGACGGCCGCGATGGGCGACTGCTCCTGCGGGTAGAACTTCTTCGCGGGGTAGAGCATGTGGCCGCCCGCTCGCCCGTTCGTCACCGTGAACGCGCCGGTGACCTTGCCGTGGTTGGACTCCTCCGAAGCCGAGAGCCCGTCGAATCGCACGTGGTAGCCCGCCAGCTCAGTGCTCTGACCCTTGTCGAGCGTAACTTCCTTCTGCACCGACCAAGCCTGCGAGCCCGCCACGCCAAGCGCGATGACGAGGATCCCCAGGTGGACGATGAAGCCGCCGTACCGTCGGTTCTGGCGGAGCAGCAGTCCCCAGGTGGCGGCGCCCCAGTCGTCGCCGCTCCGCCGCCTCGCCCGCACCGCGCGGAAGAGATCGAGCGCGATGGTCCCGGCGACGAAGACCACCAGGGCCATTGTCGTCAGCACCAGCCCGTTGGCCACGCCGAGCGCCCGCAGCGCCGCAGCCGCCACGAGACCCGCGACGACGGGCTTGAGGAAGTTGCGCTTGAGGTTCTTGGCGGAGGCACGGCGCCAGGCGATGAGGGGACCCACGCCCATGAGGAAGAGCAGCGCGAGGAAGACCGGGATGTTGACCAGGTTGAAGAAGGGCGCGCCCACGCTGATCTTGACCCCGCGCACGGCCTCGGACAGGAGCGGGAAGACCGTCCCGAAGAAGACCGTGAAGGTGGCGGCGACCAGGAACAGGTTGTTCAGGAGGAAGGTGGACTCCCTCGAGACGACCGAGTCGAGCACGCCCTCGGCGCGCAGGCGCTCCACCCGCGAGGCGAGCAGCGAGAAGGAGCCGAGGAGCACCAGCGCCAGGAAGGCCAGGAAGAAGACGCCGATCGAGCCCTGGGTGAAGGAGTGGACGGAGCCGATGATCCCCGAGCGCGTCAGGAAGGTGCCGAAGATCGTGAGGCCGAAGGTCAGGATGATGAGGGAGAGGTTCCAAAGCTTGAGCATGCGCCGCCGCTCCTGGACCATCACCGAGTGCAGGAACGCCGTGGCGGTGAGAAACGGCATGAAGGCCGCGTTCTCGACGGGGTCCCACGCCCAGTAGCCGCCCCAGCCCAGCACGTGGTAGCTCCACCAGCCGCCGATGAGGAGCCCGAGCGAGAGGAAATACCAGGCGATGATGGTCCAGCGCCGCGTGATGGTGATCCACTCCTCGCCTGTGCGCCCGACGATCAGCGCGGCCATGGCGAAGGCGAACGGCACCGTGAAGCCGGTGAAGCCCAGGTAGAGGGCGACCGGGTGGGTGATCATGCCCGAGTCCTGCAGCAGCGGGTTGAGGCCGCGGCCGTCGGCCGGGATCGGCGTGAGGCGCTCGAAGGGCGGCGCGGGGATGGTCATGACGAGAAGGAAGAAAGCCAGGATGCCGAGCATGACCGAGAGCACCCACGGGTAGAGCTCGGGCTGGCGGCGCCGGTACTGGACGACCACGATCAGCGTGTAGATCGACAGCATCCACGACCACAGGACGATCGAGCCTTCCAGCGCCCCCCAGAGCGCCGTGATCCGGTAGTAGAAGGGCGTGCCGCGGTTCGTGTTGACGGCGACGTACTGCACCGAGAAGTCGAAGGTCAGGAAGGCGTACAGCATGAGCGCGATGCAGGCGGTGACGAGCGCCCAGGCGCCGACCGCGGCCCGCTCGCCCGAGCGGAGGAGCGCGGCGCGCCCGGTGCGGGCGCTCGCCACCGCGGCAACAGCGCCCCAGAGCGCAAGCACGAACGCGGCGACGGTCGCGCCGTATCCCAGCTCCGGAATCATCGTGATGGCGCTCCGGCCAACGAGCCTGCGCTGCGCCGTGGCCTCTTCGGGCCTGCGGCCCTCATCGGGATCGCGCTCCGGCCAACGAGCCTGCGCTGCGCCGTGGCCTCTTCGGGCCTGCGGCCCTCATCGGGTGCCGTCTCCGCGCAGGCTCTTCATCAGCTCCTTGTACCCCGGCTGGGCGCCGTCGTGGGGCGCCTTGTACTCCTCGGAGTGCTTGGCCAGGATCAGCGAGGCCTTGAAGTAGCCGTCCTTCGTCCACGAGCCTTCGACGACGGCGCCCCGCCCCTCGGCGAAGAGGTCGGGCGGCGCGCCCTTGTGCCTGACGGGGACGCTCGCCTTGCCGTCGGAGAGCGTGAACGAGAGATCCAGGCTCTTGGGCTCCCACTTGAGCGACCCCGCCTGGACGAGGCCACCGAGGCGGTAGGTCTTGCTCGGCGTAGGCGCAGCCAGGAGCTCGCTCGGCGTGACGAAGTAGACGACGGACTGGCTCACGCCCGACCAGATGAGATAGGCGATGGCCGCCACGATGACGAGGCCGCCCGTCACGAACCTGCCGCGGCGGCTCATTTTTCCTGCCACCGCCGCCGCCGCTCGCCGCGCCCGGCGAGGCTCTTCGCGCGGCCCGCCAGGCGGCGCCAGTACCCGAGCAGCGCGACGGCCGCCAGGCCGTAGGCGGAGAAGACGTAACCCCAGTTATCCGGCATGCGTGTCCTCGAGCCGCGCGATCTCCATCCGTTCGGCCAGCAGATAGGCGAAGAGCAGGGTGAAGGCGATCCAGTTGATGAGGAGCGTCGCCGCGATGGGCGCGGCGATCGGCGAGGGCTCGGGGCCGAGGATGGTGGACGGCTGGTGGAGCGCGCGCCACCACTTGACCGAGAAGTGGACGATCGGCATGTTCGCGGCGCCCAGTATGCCCACGACGGCGGCGGCGCGCGCCCGTCTGTCAGGGTCGTCCACCATGCCGCGGAGCAGCAGGTAGCCGACGTACACCAGGAAGAGCACGGCCGTTGAGGTGAGACGCGCGTCCCAGGTCCACCACGTGCCCCAGGTCGGCTTGCCCCAGATGGAGCCCGAGGCGATGGTGATGCCGGTGAAGAGCACGCCGGGCTCGGCTGCCGCCAGCGCCAGCCTGTCCCAGCCAGCGCGGCGGGTGAGGAGATAGCCCACGCTGCCCACGAAGACGAGCGCGAAGGCGAGGTAGGCGGTCAGCACGGCCGGGACGTGCAGGTACATGATGCGCTGGACATTGCCCTGCACGGCCTCGCGCGGAGCGTAGCCGAAGGCCGCGCCGAGACCGGCGATGAGGGCCAGCACCGCGAGCCATCCGAGCGCGCGGGCGGCCATCAGCCTTCCAGCACGAATTCGAACGTGAGCACGCCCACCACGAGGTACACGAGGTCCGCCGCGGCCAGCAGCTTGAGCCATGCCGCCGCTTCGGCCAGGGGCTCGCCCGCGAGCACGGTCTGCGTCGCGCTCACCGAGCTCAGGAGCACCGGCACCACGGCGGGCAGCAGCAGGACCGGGAAGAGCAGCTCCCGGGCGCGCATCTGCGCCGTGACGGCGCCGAAGAGCGTGCCGACGGCCGCGAACCCGAGCGTGCCGAGCGCTAGCACGGCCGCGAGCCCGGGGAGAAACGGCGTGAAGTCGATCGCGAAGAAGACGGCGAAGAGCGCGAGGAGCACGACTTCCACCACGATCATCACCAGCACGTTGCCCGCGAGCTTGCCCAGGTAGATGGCCGACTTGTCGCCGGGTGTGAGGACGAGCCCCTCCCAGCAGTCGTTCTCGCGCTCGATGAGAAACGTCCGCCCGAAGGCCAGGAGCCCCGATAGGATGAAGCCGAGCCAGAGGAGCCCCGGCAGCGCCGCCTCGACGCGCGCGCGCTCGGGCCCGAGCGCGAACTGGAACACGAAGAGCAGCAGGAGTGAGAAGAAGACGAGGGCGTTGAGGCTCTCCTTGCTCCGGCGTTCCGTCAGTATGTCCTTCCAGACCACCATCCAGGCCCGCCGGACGTAGGCGCTCACGACGCCGTCCCCGGGCCCATGGCCAGCTCGTCGTAGAGGCGGCGGAGGTCTTCGAGTCCGAGCGCGGCCGCCGGGCGGTCGAGAACGATCCGCCCGCCGGCGAGGATGGCGACACGGTCGGCCACTCCCACGCCCGCGTCGAAGCTGTGCGTCGCGACGACGAGCGCTCCGCCGCGCGCCTTGAAGGACAGCAGGAACTCGCCGAGCCACTTCCTGCCGGCGCGATCGAGGCCGGTGAAGGGCTCGTCGAGAAGAAGGAGGCGCGCCCGGCCCAGCAGCACGCGCGCGAGCGCCAGGCGGCGCTTCATGCCCGCCGAGAAGGTGCGCGCCCGCTGGTCGGCCGACGCATCGAGCTCGACCTCCTCGAGCGCCGCGCGGAGCCGCGCGTGTCCCGCGTCGTGGCCGCCCATGACCGCCCAGAAGCGCAGGTTCTCGAGCGCGCTCAGGTCCTCGTACACCCAGCTGCCGTGCCCGACCATGTCGATGGCGGCCCTGACCGCTTCGGGCTCCTTCACGGCGTCAGCCCCGGCGACGCGTAGCGAGCCCGACGTGGGCCGCAGGAGCGTGGCGACGATTCGCAGTAGTGTCGTCTTGCCTGTGCCGTTCGGCCCCAGGAGGGTCAAGCCCTCGCCCGCGCCGAGCTCGAGCGAGACGTCGTCGAGGACGGCGGTCCGGCCATAGGTCTTGCGGAGGTGCTCGGCCTGGATCATGAAGCCGGAGGCGGGGTGAGGCGCCGTCCGTTCGCGCCCCGCGCCCGGTCCCGTCGCGATCAAAGCTTCATCGCCCTCAAACGCGCGATGCGTTCCTCGATCGGAGGATGCGTCGAGAAGAGCGTGGCGAAGCCTCCGCCAGTGAGCGGGTTGACGATGAAGAGATGGGCCGTAGCCGGCGTGGCGTTCAGAGGCTCCTGCCGCGAGGCGACGTCGAGCTTCTCGAGCGCGTGCTCGAGCCCGGAGGCGCGGTGGCAGAGGCGCGCGCCGGAGGCGTCGGCTTCGTATTCGCGCGAGCGCGAGATGGCCATCTGGACGAGCATGGCGGCAAAGGGCGCCAGGATGGCCATCAGGAGCATGCCGATGAGGCCGCCCCCGCCGCCGCCCTCGTCGTCGCTGCGGCGGCCGCCGCCGAAGATGGCCGCCCACTGCGCCATCTGCGCCAGATACGTGATGGCGCCCGCGAGCGTGGCCGCGATGGTCATGATGAGCGTGTCGCGGTTCTTGACGTGCGAGAGCTCGTGGGCGAGCACGCCCTTGAGCTCGTCCTCGCTCATGATTCGGAGGATGCCCTCTGTGACGGCGACGGCGGCGTGCTGCGGGTTCCGGCCCGTCGCGAAGGCGTTCGGCGAGTTGTCCGGGATGAGGTAGATCGGCGGCACCGGGATCTTCGCCTCCGCCGCCAGCTCGCGGACGATGCGGTAGAGCCCGGGCGCCTGCGCCTCGTCGACGGGCTGGGCGCCGTACATCGACAGCACGATCTTGTCGGAGAACCAGTACGAGCCGACGTTCATCACGAAGGCCAGGATAAAGGCGATGGTCATGCCCTGCTGGCCGCCGATGGCTCCGCCGACCAGGACCAGCAGGCAGGTGAGAACGGCGAGAAGGAATCCGGTCTTGATCAGGTTGCCCATTGCGTGGAGCCTCCGGGGCGAATGCTAACAGTCAGTCCAGGGAGCGTCAAGCAACAGGCCGGGGAGCGTCAGGCAACGGGGTCGGCGGCGCCGCGCTGCGTCCTTCCGCTTGCGCGCGGGTCGAAGCCGACCCAGCGGATGCCCTGCGCGCCTTCGAAGCGGCTGGCCATGACCTCGAGCGCCTCCGGGTTGTCGTCTACCAGCATGAATCGGCGGTTGAGAGCGAGGCAGGCCTCGCCGGTGGTGCCGCTGCCGGCGAAGAAGTCGAGCACGAGGTCGCCCGGACGGGAGGACGCCTGCACGATGCGGGTGAGAACGCCGAGCGGCTTCTGCGTCGGGTAGCCCGTCCGCTCGCGGCCGTTGGTCGGCACGATGGTGTGCCACCAGGTGTCGGTGGGGAGCTTGCCGCGCGCCGCCTTCTCGGGTCCGCAGAGCCCCGGCGCCATGTACGGGATCCGCTCGACAGCCTCCGTGTCGAAGACGTAGCGCGACGGGTCCTTGACGTAGACGAGGATGTTGTCGTGCTTGGGCGGCCACCGGCGCGTCGGGCGCGCGCCGTAGTCGTACGCCCAGATGATCTCGTTGAGGAATGATCGCCGCCCGAAGATGCCGTCCAGCAGCACCTTGCAGTAGTGCGCCTCGCGGTAGTCGATGTGGAAGTAGAGCGTGCCGTCCGGCGCCAGCGCTCGGTAGGCCTCGCGCAGACGCGGCTCGAGGAATCCGAGGTAGTCGTCGAAGCGGTCGGGAAAGGCGCGCGAGCCCATCTTGATGGTCTCGTAGCGCTGTCCCTGGAAGCCCACGCGGTCGCCGGAGGCGCTCCGCACGGTCTTGACGCGCGTATGCGACTGGGCCTTGCCGGTGTTGAACGGCGGGTCGATGTAGATGAGGTTGACCGCGCCGTCCCGCGCGTGCCGGCGGAGGATGTCCAGGTTGTCGCCGAAGTAGATCGTGTGCACAGGATGGCTAGTATAGGGCGTAGCCGGGCTCGGAGCCGTATGCTGGAGGAGGGTCTGGGGGCCTTTCAGGTTGACAACCGGAGAGGGGGCCCGTAAACTGACCCGGTTTTACGGATTTCTACAAATTCTGTCGAGGGTTAGCGAGAGTCGAGCCATGGTCATCAGGGTCTCCGAGATTCCCGAGGAGGGGCTCAGGTTCGAAGGCCCCGAGGCCTTTCCGGAGCCTTTCCAGGACCGCGCCTGGCGCCTCGAGGACGCCCAGCTCGCCGTGGACAAGGACGGCGATGTCGTGTTCGTCCACGGGCGGCTCCGGTCGCGCGTGCCCCAGGTCTGCTCGCGCTGCCTCGAGCCGTACGAGGCGACGGTGGAGACGAACGTGGACACGCGCCTCGTGCCCAGCCCTGCGATGCGGGGTGAGGAGCGCGAGCTGGGCAGGGACGACCTCGAGACCGACGTCTACGCGCACGACCTGATCGATCTCAACGCCCTGCTCGAGACCGAGACCACGCTGGGGCTGTCGATGAAACCGCTCTGCCGCGAGGGCTGCGGCGGTCTCTGCCCGACGTGCGGCGCGAACCGGAACGCGGCCCCGTGCGCCTGCCCGCCCGCCGCCGACCCGCGGTGGTCGCCGCTCAAGGGCCTGGCCGACCGGCTGTCCAAATAACCCGCTGGGCCGGGCCCGTGAGCCCGGCAGAGGAGCCACGAACACATGCCGCTGCCAAAGCGACGCCATTCGAAAACGCGCGGGCGCAAGCGCCGGACCCACTACAAGATGTCCGCGCCCACTCGCTCGGTCTGCCCGCAGTGCAGGGAAGTCAAGCTGCCGCACCAGATCTGCGCCAAGTGCGGCTTCTACAAGGGGCGGGAAATCCTCTCGGTCGAGGGCGGGTAGCGCCCGGACGGGAGATCCGCGGCCAATGCCGATGAAGATCGCGGTGGACGCCATGGGCGGGGACTTCGGCCCCGCCGTCGTCGTCGAGGGCGCCGTGACGGCGGCCCGGGAGTTCGGGCTCGCCTCGGTGCTGGTCGGCGACAGGGCCGCCGTCGAGCGTGAGATCGTCCGCCTCAAGGCGCAGGACCTGCCGATCACCGTGCGCCACGCCACCCAGGTCGTGGGCATGGCCGAGCCGCCTGCGCACGCGCTCCGCCGCAAGCTCGATTCCTCGCTGCGCGTGGCGGCGGAGCTCTGCAAGGAGGGCGAGTGCGACGCCCTCGTCTCGGCCGGCAACACCGGCGCCGCCATGGCCATCGGCATGCACGTGCTGGGCCTCCTGCCGGGCGTGGACCGCCCCGCCATCGCCGCCGCGCTGCCGAACCTCTCCGGCTACACCATCCTCATCGACGCCGGCGCCAACGTCGACCCCAAGCCGCGGCACCTCTTCCAGTTCGCTGTCATGGGCCACGTGTACTCGCGCGACATCGTCGGCAAGGACAACCCGCGCGTCGGCCTGCTCTCGGTGGGTGAGGAGGAGGGAAAGGGGAACGAGCTGACGAAGGAGGCGTTCGAGGAGCTCCGGACGTCGTCGCTCAACTTCATCGGGAACATCGAGGGGCGCGACATCTACAACGGCCGCTGCGACGTGGTGGTCACCGACGGATTCACGGGCAACGTCTGCCTGAAGGTCTCCGAGAGCCTGGCGGAGATGCTGACGGAAATGATCCGCCAGGAGCTCGGGCGCGATGTCTTCTCGCTGGCTGGCGCGGCCCTGTCCAAGCGCGCCTTCGCCCGCATGAAGCGGCGCGTGGACTACACCGAGATGGGCGGCGCGCCGCTCCTCGGCATCAACGGGGCCTCGATCATCTGCCACGGCGCCTCGCCGGTGAAGGCCATCAAGAACGCGGTCCGCGTGGCGGCCGAATGGGTCACGAGCGGCGTGAACGAGCACATCAAGACCGCTCTCGAAGCCGAGACGGAGCTGGCCGAGGGGCGCGAGGGAGGCCGCGAATGACCCGCGCCCGGATCATCGGTATCGGCGCCTACGCCCCGAAGCGCATCCTGACCAACGCGGAGCTCGGGCGGATGGTCGAGACCTCGGACGAGTGGATCGTCCAGCGCACCGGCATCCGCGAGCGGCACGTCGCCGACGAGAGCGAGGCGACGTCCGATCTGGCCATCCGGGCCGCGCAGCAGGCCCTCGAGCGCGCCCAGGTCGAGCCGGGCGAGATCGACCTGATCGTCCTCGGCACGACGACCGGCGACATGGCCTTCCCGACCACGGCCAACATCGTCCAGCACCAGCTGGGCTGCAAGAACGCGGGCTCCATGGATGTCTACGCCGCCTGCTCCGGCTCCATCTACAGCCTCTCGATCGGCGCGCAGTACGTCCAGACGGGGAAGTACAAGACCGTGCTGTGCATTGGCGCGGAGTGCCTGTCGCGCATCACGGACTACACCGACCGCGGCACGTGCATCCTCCTGGCCGACGCGGCGGGCGCGGTCGTGCTCCGCGCCTCCGACGGGGACGCGGGCATCCTCGATACCGACCTCTACTCCGCCGGGCGGTACGGCGACCTGCTGATCCAGCCGGCCGGCGGCTCGCGCAACCCGGCGACCCACGAGACCGTGGACAAGCGGATGCACTACGCCCGGATGAAGGGCAACGAGGTCTTCAAGGTCGCGGTGCGCATGTTCGGCGACGCCGCGGAGCGGATCCTCAGCCGGAACGGGTTCACGGCGCAGGACCTCGCGCTCTTCGTCCCGCACCAGGCCAACCTGCGCATCATCGAGGCGGCGGTGAAGCGGCTCAAGCTGCCCATGGATCGCGTGCTCGTCAATGTCGACCGCTACGGCAACACGGGCGCCGCCTCGGTGTACGTGGCGCTCGAGGAGGCGTGGGCCTCGAAGCGGCTCAACCCCGGCGACCTCGTGCTGATGGCGGCTTTCGGCGGAGGCTTCACCTGGGGCGCGGCGCTGCTTCGCTGGTAGGGGCCCAATGAAGATCGCGTTCCTCTTCCCGGGGCAGGGCTCGCAGTCGGTCGGCATGGGCAAGCACTTTGCCGTTGCGTCGCCCGCGGCGGCCGCCGTCTGGCGCAAGGCCGACGAGGCCGTCGGCTTCCCGCTCGCGCGGCTCTGCTTCGAGGGACCGGCAGAGGAGCTCGCGCTCACGATCAACACGCAGCCCGCCATCCTGACGGCGAGCGTGGCGGCGGCGGCCGTGCTCGCCGAGCGCGGGATCAGCCCGGACCTCTGCGCGGGGCACAGCCTGGGTGAGTATTCGGCCCTCGTGGTCGCGGGCGCGCTCGGCTTCGCCGACGCCGTGCGGCTCGTGCGCAGGCGCGGCGAGTTCATGCAGGACGCCGTGCCGGTGGGAACGGGCGCCATGGCGGCGCTCATGGGGCTCGACGTGGAAACGGCCGAGAAGGCTTGCGCCGAGGCGGCGCAGGGCGAGGTCGTCAACGTCGCCAACATCAACTCGCCAGGCCAGATCGTCATCGCGGGCCACCGGGCCGCGGTCGAGCGGGCGCTCAAGGTCGCGGCGGCCCTCGGCGGCAAGAAGAGCGTGCTGCTGCCGGTGAGCGCGCCGTTTCATTCGGCGCTGATGAAGCCCGCCGCCGACCGGTTGGCCGCCGAGCTCGAGCGCGTGGCCGTGCGCACTCCGCGAGTGCCGGTCGTCCGCAACGTGGACGCGGGCCTGACCACGACAGCCGACGACGTCAAGCCGTTCCTGATCCGGCAGGTAGCGAGCCCGGTCCGCTGGACCGACTGCCTGACGGCGCTGGCGCGCGAGGGCACCACGGTCTGGCTCGAGGTCGGCCCCGGGCGAGTGCTCAGCGGGCTGCTCAAGCGCACGATCGACGGCGCCCGGGGGCACGCGGTCGAGGATCCCGACTCGCTCGACAAGGCGGCCGCCGCGCTCGGCGGAGGGCCGGGCTTGTGACGGACGGCAAGCCGCTGGCCGACCGCACCGCGGTCGTGACGGGCGGCACGCGCGGGATAGGGCTGGCCATCGCCCGCGCGCTGGCAGAGGACGGCGCCTCCGTGGTAGTCTCTGGTCGCGACGCGGGCCGGCTCGAGTCTGCGGTCAAGGAGCTCGAGAGTCTGGGCGCGTCGACGCTGGGGGTCGCGGCCGATCAGTCGAAGCGCGAAGACTGTGACCGGCTGGTGGATGCGGCGAAGGAGCGCTTCGGGCGCATCGACGTGCTGGTCAACAACGCGGGCATCACGCGAGACCAGCTCCTGGTGCGGATGAAGGACGACGACTGGGACCAGGTTCTGGACACGAACCTCCGGGGCGTGTTCCTGATGACCCGGGCCGTGGTCAAGTCGATGATGCGGCAGAAGAGCGGCCGCATCATTAATATCGCGTCCACGGCAGGGGCCATGGGCAATCCCGGCCAGGTCAACTACTCGGCGGCCAAGGCGGGCGTCATCGGCCTCACGAAGGCGGCCGCGCGTGAGCTGGCGCACTGGAACATCCTGGTCAATGCGGTGGCGCCGGGGCTGATCGAGACGGACATGGCCGCCGCGATGTCGACGGAGGCGCGGGAGGCCCTGCTCCAGCAGGTGCCGCTCAAGCGGGTCGGCGCGGCGCGGGAGGTGGCGGAGGTGGTACGATTCCTGGCCGGCGACGGCGCCGCCTACGTCACGGGGCAGACCATTCACGTGAACGGCGGTCTGTACATGTAGCAACGGCCCCTTGGGGCCGACGCAGCATCGGGGGGCGACGCAACTCGGCAGTGTGAGTTTAATCCACGCGGTAGCGGGAGGTGTTCATGGCAAAGCCGGTTGAGGAGCGGGTCAAGGAGATCATCATCGAGCAGCTCGGGGTGGAAGAGGACGAGGTCAACCCCAACGCGAAGT
>JAUSJX010000072.1 GCA_030647435.1 Candidatus Rokuibacteriota bacterium | reverse complement strand
TTCCCGTCACCGGCAACGGCGATGTGGGCTCGACGGCCGAGGCGCGGCGCATGGTCGACGACACGGGCTGCCACTCGGTCATGATCGGCCGGGGCACGCTTGGCAGCCCGTGGGTCTTCGACGAGGGCTTCGACGCGCTTTCGTCTCAGGCCCAGCGCGGCTACAAGGACCGCGTCATCCGCCGACACATGGCGCTGATCCAGGAGCACTGCTTCGACCGCTACGCGCTCTCGCAGATGAAGAAGCACCTCGCCTGGTACACGGACGGGCTGGTGCGCGCCACCGACTGCCGCGCCCGCATCTTCCACACGAAGAGCCCGGCAGAAGTGTGGGAGGTGTTCCAGGAGTACTGGGAGGCCTCAGCCCGCAGCGCCGAGCCCGTCGCCGCCGCAGCAGTCTGAGCGGACTTCTCAGCCGTGAAACCCGGGCCAGTTCAGGTCTTGAAGCATCATATTCCAGCGGGTATCAGGGATTGGTTCGGTCGCGATGCCGGATTTCAAGACCTGACCCCGCTACTCGGCGAAGCGTGAGGATGCCTGAGGCCAACGGGCCGGCCGCGACGGCGCTCGCGCCACGCCTGTCCCGGGACGGCCGCCTCCTGCTCGCGCCGACGCCAGAAGCTCCCGCGCTCGTCCCCGACCTCGCCAGCCGGCTGGAGACCGCGTTCGCGAGCGGGTCCGGCCATGGCCTCTTGCAGCTCGGCGCCGGCGAGGTCGGGACCGCGCTGCCGCCGGTGCTCGCGTACTGGCGCGAGTTCGCCTCCCGCTACGTGACCGCCGTGTGCACCTCGCCCGACGTCGAGGCGCGGGGAGCGAAGGCGGACATCCCGGCCCTCTCGTCCGAGGAGCTGGACTCGTTCGCGTCGGCGCCGCCGCCGATGACCGGCGCGGAATACCTGACGGCGTCCGTGCTCCAGGCCCTCTGGGACGCGATCGACGCGGCCTTCCGCGCCGAGCTGTCCGGGTCGAAGGCGACGGTGCAGGACTTCCTCAAGCGGAAGAACCCGGCCTGGAACGTCGTCGGGCGCGTCCACTTCAACCTGGCCGAGAACCGCCGGGACCCCGACGCGCCGTTCGCTTTCCTGGCGACCTACACCACGCGGCTGTCGGCGCACGCGAAGGCCCAGCACGTCCCGCTGGGACAGGCGCTCCGCGAGTACGCGGGCGCGGCCAACAAGTCGCGGCTCCTGTCGCTCCTCCTTCCGGTCCAGCGCGCCGCCGAGAGCTGCCCGTGGCTCAGGACCATGGTCGACGCGGGAGAGATCTTCCACCCGCTGCGCTGGACGTCCGCAGACGCGTTCCGGCTCCTCGGCGACGTGGACCAGCTCGAGGCCGCCGGGATCGTCGTGCGCGTGCCGGGCGCGTGGAGAGCCGGCCGACCGCCGCGGCCCCAGGTGAGCGCGACCGTCGGCGGCCGGCGCCCGCCCGGCCTCGGCACCGACGCACTCCTCGACTTCCGGATGGAGATGACGCTCGACGGCGACCGGCTGACCGACGCCGAGATCGCGACGCTGCTGAGAGGATCCGACGGGCTCCAGCTCATCCGCGGGCGCTGGGTCGAGGTGGATCGCGACAAGCTGCGCGCCACGCTGGAGCAGTTCCGCCGGGTCGAGCGCGCGGCCGCGGAGCATGGGCTCACGTTCGCCGAGGCGATGCGCATGCTCGCCGGGGCTGACCTGGCCGCCGATGGCGCCGCAGCCGCCGATCCCGACTGGTCGCGGGTGGTCGCCGGCCCGTGGCTCGCCGAGACGCTGGCCGGGCTCCGGAGTCCGGAAGGTCTTTCGCGAGTCGAACCCGGCGCCGACCTTCACGCCACGCTGCGGCCCTATCAGCAGGTCGGCGTGCGGTGGCTCCACCTGCTCTCGGGTCTCGGTCTCGGCGCGTGCCTGGCCGACGACATGGGGCTCGGCAAGACGATCCAGGTGCTCGCGCTGCTGCTCGCCCTGAAGCGACAGCGCGATGCGGCGCGACGTCCCAGTCTCCTCGTGGCGCCGGCTTCACTGCTGGCGAACTGGATGCTGGAGGCCGAGCGCTTCACGCCGGGCCTGCGAGCGCTCATCGCGCACCCGTCGGCGATGCCGGCCGCCGAGCTGGGGGCGCTTGGCCACGGACCGCTCCCGGACGTGGACCTGGTCATCACGAGCTACGGCGCGCTCCTGCGCCTGCCCGGGCTCGCGAAGATCCGGTGGCGTCTGGTGGTGCTGGACGAGGCGCAGGCCATCAAGAACCCCGGCGCCAAGCAGACGCGCGCCGTCAAGCAGCTCGACGCGCAGGCGAGGATCGTCCTCACCGGCACGCCCGTCGAGAACCGGCTCTCGGACCTCTGGTCGATCTTCGACTTCCTGAACCCCGGCCTGCTCGGCTCGAGCCAGGCGTTCACGCGCTTCACCAAGCGTCTGGCCGACCGGCCCCACAACCCGTACGGGCCGCTCCGGGAGCTGGTGCGTCCCTACCTGCTGCGGCGTCTCAAGTCCGACCCGCGCGTCATCGCCGACCTGCCGGACAAGACCGAGGTCAAGGCGTTCTGCCCGCTCAGCCCGAAGCAGGCGGCGCTCTACCAGAGGGCCGTCGAGGACCTCGCGCGGCAGCTCGACGGGGCCGACGGCATCCAGCGCAAGGGCCTGGTCCTGGCGTTCCTGATGCGGTTCAAGCAGATCTGCAACCATCCCTCGCAGTGGCTGGGCGACGGCGCGTGGGCCGAGGCCGACAGCGGCAAGTTCGGCCGCCTGCGCGACCTCGCCGAGGTCATCGCCGCCCGGCAGGAGAAGGCGCTCGTCTTCACGCAGTTCCGCGAGGCGACCGCCCCGCTCGCCGCCTTCCTCGGCTCGGTGTTCGGGCGGCCGGGCCTCGTGCTCCACGGCGAGACCGCGGTCAAGCAGCGGGCGGAGCTGGTGCGGCGCTTCCAGGAGGACGACGACGCGCCGTTCTTCGTGCTCTCGCTCAAGGCGGGCGGCGCCGGCCTGAACCTGACGGCCGCCACGCACGTGATCCACTTCGACCGATGGTGGAACCCGGCGGTCGAGAACCAGGCGACCGACCGCGCCTTCCGCATCGGCCAGACCAAGAACGTCCTCGTGCACAAGCTGGTGTGCCGGGGCACGGTCGAGGAGAAGATCGACCAGCTCATCGAGTCGAAGCAGCGGCTCGCCCGGGACCTCCTCGACGTCGGCGCCGAGGCGCTCCTGACCGAGATGGGCGACGACGAGCTGCTCAAGCTCGTGGCCCTCGACATCCACGCAGCGCTGCCGGAGGGATGACCCCATGTTCTATGGCTGGCGACCGTACGTCCCCGTGGCCCAGCGCCGGCAGCGCGCGGCGCGCGAGGCGGCCCGGCTCGCCAAGAAGGGCCGCCGCCTCTCACCGGTCGTCGTCGACGGCCGCGCCATCACCCGGACCTTCTGGGGCACGGCCTGGTGCCAGAACCTCGAGCGCTACAGCGACTTCGCCAACCGGCTGCCCCGCGGGCGCACCTACGTCCGCAACGGCTCGGTCATCGACCTGCAGATCGCCCGGGGCGCGGTGACCGCCCTGGTGAGCGGGTCCATGATCTACAAGATCACCGTGAAGATCGCGCTGGTCGCGCCGGCGCGCTGGCGCGCCCTCTGCCGGGACTGCGCGGGCGCCATCGACTCGCTCGTCGAGCTGCTGCAGGGACGTCTCGCCAAAGGTGTCATGGAGCGCCTCTGCCGGGAGCGCACCGGTCTGTTCCCCGCGCCCGCCGAGATCACGCTCGCCTGCAGCTGCCCGGACTGGGCGTCGATGTGCAAGCACGTCGCCGCGGTCCTCTACGGCGTCGGCGCGCGGCTCGACGAGCGGCCCGAGCTGCTCTTCGCCCTCCGCGGGGCCGACGAGAAGGCGCTGATCACGCAGGCGGGCGCCGGCGTCGCCCTGTCCCGCAAGGGGCCGGCGGCCGGGAAGATCCTCGACGACGCGAAGCTCTCCGAAGTGTTCGGGATCGAGCTGGCGGCGGCGGTGCCGCCGACTGCGGATCGCCGGCGGGCGGCGGCGCGACGGCGCCCGAAACCGCCGGCCGCGTCGGCCACCTCGTCCCGAGCGGAGCCGCGCGGGCCACGTCGAGCCCGGCGCCGCGGACCTCGGCGCGGCTGAGCCGCCTCGTCCCTGTCGTCAGGAGGCCGGACGCGCGCTCACGGCTCGTGAGAGCGGAGAGCGCAGGAAACATAAGCGTCCATGGGCCTTCGGCCCACCCTGCGGAGCTGAGACCTTCAGCTTCACCAATCCAGATGTCCCAGCTTTGCTCACTGAAGGCGTTGACTCGCCCAGTAGGAGACGCTCCTAGCCTTGCCCGGCCCGTCGCGCCAGCGCCCCGGCAATCAGTGAGGATTGCGCGGCATCAAACGCTCTCTGTTTAGCCTTCTCCGCAATCAGTATCAACAGTTCGGAGTAGCGAACGATGGTTGGGCCGGGGCGGTTGATCTCGAGCCGGCACAGAGGATTCGTGAAGACCACGACGCTTTCGACCCATCTTGCTCTTGAGGTTCTAAACGCCGCGGATCGATCACTTAGGCAATCTTTGACGGCCATTGCACCCTGCATTACCTGCCGGGAAATGCTCCTAATGCGTCTCCCGTCTACGAACCATTGGTCCCGGTCACACCTGATCACACCCCGATAGTTCTTTGTTTCGATAGTGACGACTCCGCACGGGCCAACAAGCACGTGGTCAATGTTGCCTCGGTGGCCAGGCAGCGTGACGTCGTTTATCAGATAGAAGTCGTCCGACAGGCCAGCAAGGAGGCTGCTGACCAGCTCTTCTCCCCGGATGCCTTTTCGGTAGCGAGTGGCCCTCGCATACTGACGGAAGGCCGGGCGAGCCCATGCGAGAGCAAACAGAAGTCCGAGAATCGGATGTAAGACGATCCCTACGACGACGGCCCCACCGCCTCCGGCCACGACGATGGAGAAGAGATTCAGTAGATAGCGCCCTTGCTGGCTCGACAGGTATGGTCCGCCGGCCCGAAGAACCTTCACCGGCAGGATCCCTTCGGAGGCATGGTTCTTCTAGAGCAAGCATAGATTTGGCCAACCTAGTGGGTCCAAGAAATCAATGCGTTAGGGGAAGACATCCATCGCGCCGGCGTCGTCGACAGATCACGTTCGTCAATCGACGTGACACGAAATGTCCAGGCGGCGTGTACCGACTGCTCAACCCTGTGGATCAAAATGACCGTGCGGCTCGGACAAGAGAGGCGTCGCCGGCGGCACAAGAATTCGAGTTAGCCGGCAGCCCTCCCGCTGAATCAATCGCCCATTTGGCTCAGAATGGTCGCCACGTCCGCGACTTTCTTCGCGATCGCGTAAGCCCAGGTTCCGTAGGTGCCATCAGCATTGACCGCAGCCACCCAACGCTTCGCGGCTGCCACCTTGACCTCCTCTAGGGGGTCGAAGCCCTTTGTTTCCAGCACGAGATGTCTAGGCGGGTCGGTCCGGAGGCGGACGATGAAGTCCGGGACGTAGTCGTGAATCTGGCCGTTGTGCAGGTAGGGCATGGCGAAACCGAGGCCGGCGTTCTTGGCGAAGGCCTCGACCTGAGCATGGGTCTCGAGGATGTAGGCGGCCTGCTGCTCCCATTTTGCCGTGTCCGCCACAACGTAGTTGACGTGGCTCTTCACCACCTCGCGCACGTCACGGCCGGTCCAGAAATCCACTTCCGCGGTCGAGCCCTCGCCCCTCCTGCTCTCGTAACGCGGGAGCTCGGGCGCTTCGCCCTCCGAAGTGTCGGGGTTGATGGCGCCGACTAGCGCCTCGATCACCCAGCCGTAGTAGGGTGACAGCGCGACGTCGAGCTTGTTCGCCGGCGGCAGCGGGTGCACCCGCTCGGCGAGGAACCGCTGGACGATCCGGGCGAGCTGCGGGAAGAGGACGTGCGCGGGTGCCTCGCACCCCGGGTGGCCCACGTAGTCGCGTGTGAGGTCAGCCGCCATGTCGAAAACGACTTGTTGCATCCGATAACCGGCCCGATACGGGTTCAGGTCCACGCGCTCGAGCTTGCCGGGGCCGGTGAGCGAGGGCCGCCCCTTGTTATTGGGCAGCGCCGCCTTTACCTCAACCTCCGGTGGGATCTTCATCGGGTCTAGCGTCACGGACGGCACGGCAGCCCAGTTCAGCATGACGCGATTGCGGATGGCCTGCCGGTAGCCCTCGACCCGGGGGAAGCGGATCTCGAGGGCCGCCCGGGCCGGCACGGCGTGCACGTGATACCGCTTGATCGTTGGCGGCCGGGACGCGCCTTTGTTCTCCTTGAAGGGAATGACCTGGAAGGGCACTCCGAAGACCTTGGCCACCTCTTCGCCCAACCGTCCGTCCGGGCCAACTTCATAGCTCGAGCGCCGGAGCCCGCGGCCCACGACTTGCTCACACAGTAACTGTGACATGAAGGGGCGCAGCCCGACGATGTGCGTGACGGTGCTGCAGTCCCAGCCCTCGGTGAGCATCCCCACGCTGACGATGCAGCGGATGTCGCGTCCGGGCGGATGTAGCGGCTTGCCGAGCTTCCCGGCGAGCTCCTCGAACCCGGCGGGGTGGATGGGCCGGCCCTGCCGATCCAGCGGCCAGGCGACCCTGCCCACAGTGTCGAGGGTGAGCCTCATCCAGGCGGACTCATCACTCTTGGCCTGGTCGCTGTCGGTCTCGTGTACCACCTTGGAGTCGACCCGTATCGTGTTCTCGCTCCCGGGCGCGTTGCGGAAGCCGGCGATGTTCGCCGGCGGGATCCCGGCCGGCGGGCGGTCGAGGGCCAGCCACTCGTAGACGACCTTGGCGATGGCGGTGTTGCGGCACACGATGATGAAGACGGGCGGCCGCGGATCGTCCTGTCGCTCCGCCCATTCCGCCCGCAACTCCTCCCACAGCCCGGCGAGCATGGCGACGGGCGTGGCCGCCCACTTCACCACGGCCTCCGGCTTGGGGTTGCCGCGCGAGCCGCCACGCTCGCCCGGCGTGAGCCGTGGCATGATCCAGCGCCAGATATTGAAGTAGCCGGGAATGTCAGCGCCGGTGGTGTCGCGCACGGCGAGCTGGGGGATCTTCACCAGCCCCGACTCGATGGCGTCGGTGAGGCCGAAGTCGCTCACCACCCAGGGGAAGATGCGGTTGGTGTCCGGGCCCATGCGCCCGAGGTAGTACGGTGTGGCCGAGAGATCCACACAGAAGTTGATGCCTCGCAGCTTGTGGATGCGATCGAGCCCGTCCACCCAGACCGTCGCCTCGCGGTAGAACTCGTCCTGGTCCTCCGCGTCGCCGAAGAGGTCCTCGATCTCGCCGTCGGGCTCCTCGCGCCGGATGCGGTAGGCGTGATGAGCCTCATCGTTGAAGACGAGGATATTCTGTTTCCCACCCACCTCGCGGCCGATCACGCGGTTCACGAGGGCCGTGTCGCTCTCCACATGGCGGACCGACTCCACCCGCACCTTGCGGAGGTTGCCCTGGCGGTCGCGATCCTCCTCGAGCACGGTGAGCAGCCCGGCCGCGAGCTGGCGATCCAGCTCTTCCTGGGTGAGGTACCGGCGGTTGCGCGCGGTGGTCGTGCGGGGGCCGATGGTGATCGTTTCCAGGGTCCGCACCGCGACACCGGCTCGCGCCACCTTGGCGCTCACCCCACCCGGGGTCACGGCCTGCGGCTCGAAGACATGCCAGTTGGTGATGAGCACGCGTCCCTGGGTGAGATCGGCCATGAGATGCGCGGGTACCAGGTCCCGCGTGCGGTAGAGGCTGGCGTCGCCCTCGCGGGGGTCCAGCTCGCCCAGGCGGGTGCGGATGGTGACGTTCGGGCACACGACGAGCACCAAGTCGGAGAAACGGCTGTCGCCTCGGTCGTTGACCTTGTTGAGGATGCTCCACGCCGCCAGCATGGCCATGACGGTAGTCTTGCCGCCGCCGGTGGCCATCTTGCACGCGAGTCGGCGGAATGCGGTGTAGCCCGCCGCCCGGCGCTCCTCGCTCGGCTCGTCGACGGGGATGTCGATCCCCTGCCGGAAGTCGGCGCGCGCCTCGGTGAGGAAGATGATGATCTCCACCGCCTCGCACTGAGCGAAAAAGAGCCGGTGCTGGCGGCCCTCGCGCGCCCAGTAGTCGAGCAGCTCCAGCGTGGTGCGCGTCACGCCGGGCCGCCCCGCGGCTTGCCACTCCTTCAGGCGCTGGCGGATGCGGTTGACGAGCTTCAGCTCGATGAGCGTGCCGAGACCGTCACCTTCGCCTTCGCTGACCGGGCCTGGCGGGCGGTAGTAGTACATGGCGGGCCGGCGCCCCGGCGCCCGGCGCGACGGCTCGCCCTCCACGATGCGCCAGTGCTCGGCCGGCTCGTCGTAGGGGCCGCTGAGGATAGGTTCGGGGACCTCGAAGCCGCTCACAGCCCGAACGCTCTCATGATCCCGTCAAGCTTCTCGATAACCTCGGGGTGGATCTCGTCCGGCCGCATGACGGCGGCGATCTCCTGGTACCGGGTATAGGGCAGTCCCGGGAGCCCGGCGGCCGCAAGGGCGGGTGGGAGCAGCTCCGTGCGCGCCTTCGTGGCATTGAGGAAGGCATGGTCTCCCATGGGATCGCGGAGCACCGCCGGTGGGAAGTTCTCCTGGAGGTATCGCCGCAGGTCGTCGAGGTGCGGGCCCGCCGCCGCCGGACCGACCGTGTGCTCGACGAAGCGGGCAAGCGCGTCCGGATGCACCAGATAGCTCTCGATCTCGTAGCGTCGCCAGCGGAGTCGCTGGAAACCCCGCCCGGTCACCTCGGTCGGCTGGATCTCCGGACGCGCATCTCCGTCGACGAGCTCCAGGCCCGGCAGGTCCTCGCGAATGAGCCGCAGCGCCTCGTAGTGCTGGGAGGCCCGGATGCCCGGAGATCCTGTCCGTGTTTCCGCGACCGTCGGCCTCCAGAAGAACGTCCTGGAGCTGAAGAGATCGTGCGCTGGATGCCCGAGGACTCTGGCCCACTCCCGCAGGATATCGCGGTCGGTGTAGTTCTCCAGGTAGAGCACGCCGGGTGCGTTCAGCGCGAGCATCATGTCCGTCTGCGACAGGACCTTCAGCGAGAGGATCACGCGTGCCTGCTCTTCCGTCGTCGCCAGCATCCGCGGCCCGTCGAAGAGGACACACAGCTCGCGTGGCTCGGCTCCATTGATGATGACTTCCGAGTGCGTGGCGATGATCAACTGCGATCTCAACTGCGCGGCGACCGCGCGCAGCTCCCCGTAGACCGCGTCCTGCAGGATCACGTGGAGGTGGGCGTCCGGCTCGTCCAGCAGCAAGACAGCACCGGGCCGCGTTCGCAAGAAGGCCAGCAGCATCAGCACCTGCTGGAACCCGCTTCCTGCGCTGGCGATGTCGAAAGCTGGCCCGCCCGCGCGCTCGCGGTACTCCGCCAAGATATGCGGACCCGCGGCGTTGGGGGGTGCCAGCTCGAAGCCGAAGAGCCGACGGATGGACTCCTGGAGCCCGGCCCAGGCCAGCTCGGAGCCGGCCGCCTCCACCAAGAGGTTGCGGAGCACGTCGCCCGGCTTGGCCTGCCCGAGGAGCTGATCGACCTTGGGGCGCTGGTAGAGCGGCTCTTCGGTGCCCAGGCCACTCATGGCCGGCACGAAGGCCGTCGTGAGCTTGGCGTTTCTCACGACGTCAGGGGCCGCCGTCGGGAGAGGTCGAACGTAGATCTGCTCGGTGCTGTCCGCGATCAGCTCCATGGCGACCGTCCAGCCGGCGCTCTGGATCTCGATCTCGAGGCTTCCCGTATAGTCTCGCTCTCGCCAGAGAAGATCGAAGGCCCGCAAAGGCACGGCGGAGAAAGCCTGACGCGCGATGGGAGCCCTGGCGTAGTAGCCGCGGTGGCGCTGGAAGTCGTTGAGCTCCCTCCACCGGTTGAGGGCGAGCGACCAGGCCCCGATGGCCTGGAGCACCGTGGTCTTGCCCGTATTGTTCGGGCCGGCCAGCACCACGTGTCCGGGCAGGACGAACTCGACGTCGCCGAACCGCTTGAAGCGGCGCAGGCCGACGCGATGAATCACGCCGTCGCGTCCCTCAGGCTCTTCACGACGAGCAGCTCGTTGCCCCGGTCGTCGATGACCTTGACGGCCACCTGGCCGTGCTCTCCCGCCTCGAAGGGCGCGCTCACCGTGCCTGCCAGGTGATCCCACACCGTGTCGTCATACTCACCCCGGAGGGCGCGCCGGAGGTCGTCCCAGGCCCCCGTGCGCGGGAAGAATGCCTGAGACACGTGAAAACAGAGGCTATTGTAGTCGGTGTCGAGGAACCACGCCGGCACGTCGTCCGCGTCCATGTGCTTCGCCGCCATCGTGGCCGGATCGAAGAGGTTGAGCTTCGCCAGCTTGACCTCGTACCGCTTGTCCGGCAAACGCCGAAGCTCGACGTCGGGCAGGCCGCACACGCTGAAGATCTGGCTCGACCGCATGTTCTTGAGGAGGTCGCCCATCATGAGGTCGGGCGTGGCCTGCACGTAGGTGGCCGGCGGCAGCCCCATCTCGGCCGATCTCTCGATCAAGAGCCGTGCGTCCGGCTGGATGGCGAAGCCGACGGCGTAGAGGTGCACGTAGCCCTTGAGGCTGGCCTCCTTGAGCGCTTCGTGTACCGCGAGCTGGGAGAGGCCGCCATTCTCCGGCCCGAACACGAAGGCGACCGCCCGCTCGTCGCCATTGACCACAATCGCCTCGGCCGACAGCGACAGCGTCTTGGCCGGCGCCCGGACATTGCGGAGCGTCACCGTCTTCCCGCCACCCACGTGGAGCACCGGCGACTTGCGCAGCACTTCCAGCATGCGGTCGACGAACGACCCATACGCCTCGGCGTCGGCCGCACCGGAATCGGGTACGCCGTCCCCCTCCCAGTCAACGGGGGTGGGGATCGTCGCCTCGACCGTGAAGGGCCCCGTCACCCGCACGAAGCTGTTGTCCACCTCGGGCCGGTCGACGAGCACCTCCTCGGTCGAAGGTTCATTGTTGGCTATGCTCTTTAGCGTGACATGCGGGACAATGCCACCGGTCTCTTCGCCCTTTCGGTTCTGCTTGCGCACGTACACGAAGCCGCCCACCGGGCCACGCGCCTCCTCCTTGAGTTGGTAGTACGGGAAGATCGCAGTGAGAAGGCGCTGGCGGGCGAGCGTCAGAGGCACTCGGCTAGTATCGATCGCGATCCACCGGCGTCCCCACTGTTCGGCGACATAAGCCGTCGTCCCGGCCCCGCAAGTTGGATCGAGCACAAGATCTCCAGGATCTGTCGCCATTAGCAGGCAGCGGCTAAGGACGAGTGGGCTCGTTTGGACGACGTAGATTTTGCCACCACTACCAGCAGTATCTGTCCAGACGTTCGTGATCTTATAAGCTGGAAAGTCATCGAGGTATCGCTTGTATCGAAGGGTGCGCCCGGCGCGGATGATCCGACCAGCCGATATCAGCTTCCCCATGCCGTCCGGCCCAGTCTTCCAGTAACCCCCGGACGGATAGTAGGTCTGCCCTTCAAACTCCACGGGGAATGACCCCGGTGGGCGCGGCGACGTTAGACTTGTAAGCTGGTAATAGCGACCGTCTGGGTCTTGTTGATCATACCGTTGACCACTTCCGGAACCAACGCCCTGCTCTTTGGTGAAATACAGTTGGCGAAACTTGAACCGCTCAATGTCTCGTGCGTACCACAACAGATAGTCCGACACTCCGGGAAGGAGGTCACTCGGTTGCGCTCCAGTCTTCTCGAATGTTATCAGTGCGCACTGATTCTCACCACCGAACACCTCGTCCATCAGCTCGCGGACGTGGTGCAAGTTCTCGTCGCTGATCTGGACGAAAATGCTGCCTGTGGGCGCTAGCAGCTCGCGGCAGAGGAGCAGGCGGTCGCGCATGTAAGTCAGGTAGGAGTGCAGGCCCAGCTCCCACGTGTCCCGATAGGCCTTGACCATCTCGGGCTCGCGGGTCATGTCGGCGTCGTCGTTGTGGCTGACGTCGCGGCGGCGCATGAAGGGCTGGAAGTTCGATCCGAACTTCACGCCGTAGGGCGGGTCCATGTAGATCATCTGCACCTGGCCGCCCAGCCCCTCGTAGTGCAGCAGCGAGTTCATGACCACGAGCGAGTCGCCGAGGACGAGGCGGTTCACCCACTTGTCCGGGTACTCGTAGGCGCGCAGCGTCTGGTCGGTGATGGAGTGTTGCGGGTCGCCGAACAGCTCGAACATGGTTTGCTGCTTGTCGCGCTTGTGGCCGGTCAGCGTCTCGACGATGGCCTTGGTGGACAGACGCTCGTGGATGAAGAGCGGCAGGGTGGGCACGTCGAAGGACAGCCGCTCGGCCTTGCCCGCCCAGTCGAGGAATGGACGCCCCAGGCGGCGGAGCTGCTCGACGGCCTCCTGAAGCGAGCCGACGGCGGCGAGCACCGTGCCGTCCGCGGCCCGAAGCTCGCGCGGCTGGTCGAAGGCGTGGGGCACGGGGAGGGCCGCGGCCTCCGAGATCAGGCGCAGGAGCCACTCGCCAATCTCCCGGGCGGAGTTCTGCCCGTCCCAGCTCAGCGCAGGGGAAAGGGACGAGTCGTATCGGTAGGTCGTCGGGGGTTTCTTCTTCCGGAACTGGGGCTGCGTCCCGATCTCGGGGCGCATCGGGCTGGTGGCCTCGTAGTGGCGGTAGTTCTCCGCGACTTGGCCTGGCTTGCCCCCACGCTTACCCCCTCGACGCTTGTCGCTCACCCAATCCTCCTCGTCGGCCCGCCGTCAGACCCGCCCCGAGTCTATCAGTAGCCGCTACGGGCGACGTCATGGATCTCCAGCACCCCCCGGAGAATGCCTGGCCGTCGTGAGCCTCCTTGTTCCACGCGCACACGTCTGGAGGAACATAGCTAACACAAAGCCCCTTCTCAGTCCCAATCGGTCTGAGCCCGAACTGGTACAGATTCCAAAGGGTGGCCAAACGTGCAGGTAGACTGGGCGCCCGGTCTGCCGCATCATGATCGCGGCCGGTGTATATTGGGTCACCCGGACCCGCGCCCGGCTCCACGATGAAAATCGGCCAGATCGAGATCCCCCAGCTCTGCCGCCTGGCACCTATGGCGGCCATCTCCAATGCGCCCTTTCGGCTCATCGCCAAGGAGTGCGGCAGCGGCCTGACCACGACCGAGGAGATGGACGCCTTCGCGCTCTTGATGGACACGCGGCGCGCCGGGGACATGGCGGCGTACTACCCTCAGGAGCGGCCGCTGGCGATGCAGCTCCTGGGGCGCGACCCGCAGGCCCTCATCCGCGCCGCGCACCGCTGCGAGGAGCTGGGCGCCGACATCGTCGACCTCAACATGGGCTGCCCCATGCCCAAGATCACGGGCAAGGGCAAGGGTGCCGCGTTGATGAAGGACGTGCTGGGCACCGCGCGGCTCCTGCGCGCCATGCGCCAGACGATCTCCGTGCCGTTCACCATCAAGATCCGCGGCGGCTGGGACGACCTGCACCTGAACGCCGTCGAGGTGGCGCGGATGGCCGAGAGCGAAGGCGTGGACGCCATCACCGTGCACCCGCGCACGCGCTCGCAGCGCTTCACGGGCAAGGCGCCGTGGACCATCATCGCGGAAGTCGTGGAGGCGGTGCGCATTCCCGTCACCGGCAACGGCGATGTGGGCTCGACGGCCGAGGCGCGGCGCATGGTCGACGACACGGGCTGCCACTCGGTCATGATCGGCCGGGGCACGCTTGGCAGCCCGTGGGTCTTCGACGAGGGCTTCGACGCGCT
>JAUSJX010000071.1 GCA_030647435.1 Candidatus Rokuibacteriota bacterium | reverse complement strand
GACGCCATTCGCACCGCCGCAAAGGAGGTGGTCCAGGGGCGTAGGCGTCGCCCAGGGAGTCGCATCGCCGATGTACACAACCTCGAGATTCCAGGTATTTGACGAAAGGATGCACAATGTCACTACACCGCGGGGGGCCAGCACCCCGTGATAGAGCACCAGGGTGATCTCGGGCCGCGGCGTCAAAGCCGCCAGCTTCTCGAGAAACTCCACCGGCTCGAAGCGCAGATACGCCGTCCCGTCGCTCCAGGGGCGCTTGAGCTCCAGCCGCACTCGACCGTCGGCAAGGCGCCGGAGGCGGTTTTCGGCCAGTGGCGGCCTCAGCACGTAGGCCCTCCTCGGGTTGGGGTCTTGTCAGGAGCCTAACGGCACTGCGGCATGACCTTCTCGGCGATGTCTGCCATCAGCGCCGTGATGCGCGCCATCTCCCCCGAGTTCAAGGCCAGCACGATGTGCTCGACACCGGCACGCTGGTAGGCTTGAATGCCGGCGATCATCTGGTCTGCGCTGTCGCCGGGGAGGCGCGCGCGGCCCGCCGCGCGCTGGCTCGACGCCCGCCCGCTCACTTCCACTTCCACCCGCATGGACATGGTCAGGGTATCCGGGTCGCGTCCCGGCGCCGTCGCCAGTTTCCGCACTTCCTCTCGCCCCGCACTGAAGTCGTCCGGAGATATGCCGGTGGGATGCCACCCGTCACCGATCGTGGCGGCACGCCGCAAGGCGCCTGGACTCGACCCACCAACCCAGAGAGGAATAGAGGGCTGCTGCAGAGGCTTGGGGGCGAACTTGAAGCCGGCCAGGTTCCAGCGCGCGCTGCGATAGCGGGGATCGGCCTTGGTCCACAGCTCCTTCATGATCGCCATGCACTCGTTCGTGAGCGCGCCGCGCTGGCGGAAGGGCACTCCCAAGGCCTCGAACTCCTCGGCCATCGCCCCGGCGCCAACACCCAGGATCACGCGCCCGCCCGACATCTGATCCAGACTCGCGGTGTATTTCGCGAGCTCCACAGGATTGTGGTAGGGCAGGACCAGCACGGAGGTGCCCAGAGTGACGCGCTTCGTGGTTGCCGCCAGGTACGACAGCGTGGCGAGGGGATGATAGTACGGCTTGTCGTCGAGGCGTTCTCGGATGTAACCGCTGTTCAACAGATGGTCCATGACCCAGACGGAGTCGTAGCCCAATGCCTCGGCGAGTGGCCCCATGGCCAGCACTTGCAAAGGATCGGCGATGCCCCAGTTGTTGGGTATGGTCACGCCGAAGCGCATCGACGCCGCCGAACCGGTGGAGTCGTGACGGTTTCGCGGCCCTAGCTCAGCACCTCCCGGAAGGACCGGATCGCGGCCATGTGTGCCGTCGGCGAGGTAAAGCCGGCGCGCATTGTATCCACGGCCACGTGCGTGGCCCCCAGGGTGCGCCACGCTTCCACGCGGCGGCGCCATTCGTCCTTGTCCAGCCCTTGAATGCTGATCCAGGGGTCGATGCCAAACTGCTTGGGATCGCGACCGGCGGCCTCCAGATACCCATGGAGTTGGTCCACGTAAGCTTTCATGCGATCGTCAGGCGGTCTCCCGGCCGGCATCCAGCCGTCCCCGATCCGCGCGGCACGCCTGAGCACGGGCTCCGCGGCACCCCCGAGCCAGACCTGGATGGGACGTCGAACGGGCAGCGGATTGATCCCGGCATTGTCAATCACGTGGTGCGCGGTCTTGTGAGTGACGAGCGGCTGGGTCCAGAGCTTGCGGAGGACTTCGATCTGTTCTTCAACGCGACGCCCGCGCGTCTGAAACGACTCGCCGAGCGCGTCGTACTCGACGTAGTTCCAGCCAATCCCAATGCCGAGGCGCAGGCGGCCTCCACTCAGGACGTCGACCTCCGCGGTCTGCTTGGCCACAAGGGCCGTCTGACGCTGCGGCAGGATGAGAATGCCGGTGACGAGCTCGAGTCTCGTGGTGATCGCAGCAAGGAATCCGAAGAACACCATGGGCTCATGAAACGGATGTTCGTACGTGTACGGCCCCGTCAGCTTCGGCTCACGACTGGGGTGAGCCCCGAGCACGTGGTCGTAGACGAGCAGGTAGTCATAGCCGAGCCCCTCGGCCGCCTGCGCGTAGTCCTTGATGGCCTGGATATCGTTCCCAAACTCCGTCTGGGGAAACACGACCCCATACTTCATGGCGCTTTCTCCTCGTGTGCTATTGGCACGGTTGGGCCTTCGGCGCGAGGGCGGCGAGGAGCTGCTCGTCGGGCAGCGCTGGCCTGGCCTCGTTGGGGTTGAGCGCCTGGATGCAGACATGGCCGGCGCCGGCCGCCCAGTGCTCGTCGATGTGCCGGCGGATCGTCGCCGTGGCGCCCCGGGCGATCACCGCGTCGGCCGAGCGTAGATAACATGAAGCCCGTTCTCAGTCATGGCGCCCCGCTGCCCAAGCTCTTCCCTCCTTGTCACAGCTCTTCCCCCCTTGTCAGGTAGAGGATTTCGCGTCATCGCATTGCGGGCCGATCGTGCCTAACGGCTCAGTCGCCGCCTCCGCCGCCGTCGCCACCATCGCCGTCGCCATCGCCCATATCGCCGATGGCATCGAATGCCCGTCCAGGCTGTCGAGGGCACCCACGTCGAAGTCGAAAGAGTCGAGATCGAGGTTGGATACATACAGCTCGAATCCACCGCTCGGGCTCTTGTTTCCCATGCCTTTGCGAAGCACTTGGCTGAGCCGCTCGAGGTCGGGGAAGAACGGGTTCATCAACACGACGGCCGAGCCGAGCATGCCCACGAGCGCGAGCGCTTGCCTCGGGTCTCGCTCGACGGACGCGCCGAAGTCGCGGTCAACGGTCTTCATCAAGGCTTCGAGCTCGGCCCTGGCGGCCGCCCCCGTGGCGGTCTCCACGTACCTCGTGATTGGAAACAGTCCCAGCACCCTGTATTCCTCGCGCCGATAGAGCCCGCGCTCCATCAGCGCGGGCACTACCACTCCGCGTGTGTAGCCCTTCACTGGCATGCCGCGGTCGCGCGCGGACTTTGGCAAGTCCTTGATCCGCACACCACGAGCGACGAGCTCGAGCAGCCCCTTCTTGAAGGCCTCTACACCGCTCGCCCGCGGACCGTTCAGGAGCACATACGACTCCGGTGCCGTGAGCTGCCATCTTGGCGCCGCCCCCGGAACCGGGGTATCGAGTCTAGATGTCTCCATCCCATGCCTCCTTTGCCGGTGAGCGTAGATAACATGAAGCCCGTTCTCAGTCATGACCCGCCTCACCCGAGGTTTTTCCCCAAGGGTCTTCCTTATCACAGCGGGGTTCGTAGCGCCACGTGGGGAAGTCCACGCTCCTGCGTAACGCTGACGGCGAAACGCGCCAGTGCTCAGAAAACGATACAGCACGGAGAGACCCTGACGACCCTCGCAGGACGGGAGAGACAGGTTAGCCTGGCACTGACGTACGCGCGTGACGGCGCGCTACGGGGACCCGCCGGCGCTTCGCAGCGACGGCGGGTCCGCTGAGCTGGACCGCTAGACGGTGACGGTGAGGAAGAGGCTCGCGTCCTGACGCTGGATCCGGAAGAGCATCGGCTTGCCCTTGGCGCGCTTGTCCACGGACTCGCGGAGCTCGGCCACGCTCTTGATAGGCTTCTTGTCCACTTCCACGATCACGTCGCCGCGCTCGAAGCCCGCGTCGGCGGCGGGGCTGCCCTCCTCGACACGCTGGACCACGAGGCCCTGGGTCG
>JAUSJX010000070.1 GCA_030647435.1 Candidatus Rokuibacteriota bacterium | reverse complement strand
GTGTGGTGGCTTGAGATCGCCGAGGACACCGCCGCGAGGCTCGAGCGCCTCGCGGCTCCGTTGAGACGCCCCTGAACCGCACGAAGGTGGCCGATTGAGGCTTTGTTCGTGCAGGAGGTCGCAGTATGAACGGCGGTACCCTGCCCGCTGCATGACGGTGACGCTGCCGGTGCGTCCACCCGCCACGCCGAGCCGGCGAGCGCCGCGCGCGTACAGGTCGAGCAGCACGCGCGTGTACACCCGCAGCACCGCGCGGCTCAGCCCGTGGTTCCAGGCCATTTGGTACCGGAGCCGATACGGCACCGTCAGGACCCACTGCCGCACCGGCACCCACGGCAGCACCGCGTCCACCAGGTGGGCGGCGCGCTCCGTCATCCGCCGGCCGCCGCAACTGGGACACCACGCCCGCCCTTTGCACGAAAATGGCAGCAGGTGCTCGCGGGCGCAACCCTCGCACCGAAACCGCGCCACGCCGGCCTCGTACACGCCGCACAGCAGAAACTCCCGGAACTCGCGCTCCACGAACTGCGGCAGGCCCACCCCGTCGCCGGCCGCCGCCACCGCGCGCAGGAAGACCTCCAGATGCTCGGCGACGACCTGGTGGAGCACGGTGTGCTCGGCGTCTCGGGGGGGATACACGGGCGTGACACATCCCATGCCTCTGGGTAGCGCGCCCGCGCCGCTCTGCCCATGCCCAGAGATGGATACGCCGGTTCAGGCCTGCGCCGGCTCGCTTACGCCCCCGCTCGAGCCACGGCCTTGAGGCGCTGTTCTGCGTCTCGGGGCGCGGGATAGATCTGACGATCGCCAAAGCCGGGGCCGCCGCGGACGTCTGCCCTGCCGTTGCCTGATGGTCCCCTGGACGGCTCCCGCTGTGTAGTTCAAGACGATTGACCGCACGTCCTTGACGCTTCCCGGTGGAGCGACTAAGATCGGTCGTCGCCGAGAGGAGACTGAATGAAAGACCACGCAACGCCGGCAGAGCCGTCGACCGCGCGAAGCTGGATCGGGCAGCCGGTGAAGCGCGTTGAGGACGCGCGGCTCCTGACCGGCCGTGGAAACTTCATCGATGACTATTCACCCTGCTCCAACGTGCACCACGCCGCCATCGTCCGCTCGCCGCACGCGCACGCGCGCATCCTGGGCTACGACGTGTCGGCGGCCCTCGCCATGGAGGGCGTGGTAGGAGCTGTCACCGGGGACGACGTGGCGAAGCTGACCAAGCCCTTCTCGGTGGGCGTGACGGCCCCGGTGCGCTACTACTGCGCCGCCACCGACAAGGCGCGCTTCGTCGGAGAGCCGGTGGCCGTGATCGTGGCCCGCAATCGGTACCTGGCCGAGGACGCGGCGGAGGCGGTCGTTGTCCGATACGAGCCGCTGCCGGCCGTCGTGGACGTCGAGCGCGCGCTCGAGCCCGACGCGCCCGTGCTCCACGAGGCGGTGGGGTCCAACCTGGCGGGGCACCGGCGGCTCGTCTACGGCGATCCCGACGGCGCGTTCGCGCAAGCCGAGATCGTGATCCGCGAGCGCTTTCGTTATCCCAAGTACAGCTCGACTCCCATCGAGACCTACGGAGTCATCGCGCGATGGGACCCGCTCGACGGCGTCTACACGCTCTGGTCGAACTTCATGGGGCCGTTCATCATGCACCCTCTCACGGCCCGCGTGTTAGGCGTGCCCGAGAACAAGCTCCGCTTCATCGTGCCGGCCGACATCGGCGGGAGCTTTGGGATCAAGTCGAGCATGTACCCCTACATGGCGCTGGTGGCGCTGGCGGCCCGGCTGACGGGGGTGCCGGTCAAGTGGATCGAGGACCGGCACGAGCACCTGCTGGCCTCGTCGAGCGGCACCGATCGCGTCGCCTACCGCGAGCTCGCCGCGAAGAAGGACGGGACCATCCTCGGCATGCGCTTCCGCTGGCTCGACAACGTCGGCGGGTACATCAGGAGCCCGGAGCCGGGATGCAGCTTCCGCCCCACCGGCAACTTCGTCGGCCCGTACCGCTTTCAGAATCTCGAGGTCGATGCCTCCGTGGTCATGACCAACAAGAGCCTGACCGGGCCCAACCGGGGCTACGCGTGCGGCCACCTCTACTTCGAGACCGAGCGGATGATGGACCTCCTGGCCGAGCGGCTCGGCCTGGATCCAGCCGAGCTGAGACGGCGCAACCTGATCCAGCCCGGGCAGTTCCCGTACCGGTCGCCCACGGGCGGTCTCTACGACAGCGGCGATTACCCCGCCGCCCTCGAGAAGGCGCTCGAACTGGCGAAGTACCAGGAGCTTCGCCGTGAGCAGGTGCGGGCCCGCGCCGCGGGTCGCTGCTTCGGCATCGGTGTGGCGCTGGCGGTCGACCCTTCCGTCTCGAACATGGGTTACGTGGCGACGGCGCTCGATCCCCAGTTCCGCGCCAAGCCCGAGTACCTGCCGAAGTCCGGCGCCGTGGACGCCGCGACGATCAGGGTGGATCCGCTCGGGCGTGTCACCGCCATCCTCGCCACGACTCCCCAGGGGCAGGGGCATCAGACCGTCGTATCGCAGATCGTCGCCGACGAGCTGGGGCTCACGCCCGAGGATGTCACCGTCGTCGACGAGATGGACACCTTCACGCGCTTCTGGTCGATCTCCTCCGGCACGTACTCGAGCCGGTTCGGCTCGGTCGGCACCAGCGCCGTCGCGCTGGCCGCGCGGAAGCTCAAGGCCAAGCTGATCGAGTATGCGGCGCATTTGATGGCGCGGCCGGCCGCCGAGCTCGAGTTCCGCGACGGCGCGGTGCGGGCGAAGGCCGGCAAGGGGCCCTCCTACTCCGTCAAGGACCTGGCGGGGCGCGCCCACTGGAACACGGAATCCCTGCCCGAAGGCATGGAGCCGGGGCTGGAGGCGAGCGCCGTGTTCGGCTTCACGGTCTCCAAGGCCGTCGATGAGAACGACTGCGTCAACTCGTCGAACACCTACGGCTTCATCGCCGAGGTGATGGCGGTCGAGGTGGATCCCGAGACGGCCGCCATCAAGATCCTGCGCTACGCCACGGTCCACGACGCGGGGACGATCATCAACCCGATGATCGCGGAGGGCCAGATCTACGGCGGCGCGCTCCACGGGCTGGGCGGCGCCTTGTTCGAGGAGCTCCAGTACGATGACGACGGGCAGTTCCTGACGGGCTCCTTCATGGACTACCTGGTGCCGACGGCCTCCGAGGCGCCCGTCATCGACATCGCCCACATCGTCTCGCCCTCGCCGCTGACGCCGCTCGGCTCCAAGGGGCTCGGCGAGTCCAGCTCCATGACGGTCCCCGCCGTGATCGCGAACGCGGTCAGCGATGCGCTGGCTCCGATGGGCGTGCGGATCACCGAGCTGCCGATGTCGCCGACGCGGCTCTGGGCGCTGATCGAGCGCGCCGGGCAGGCCAAGGGCGCCCCGCACCCGTGAAGCCGGCACGCTTCGCCTATCACGCCCCAGCGACCGTCGACGAGGCGGTCGCCCTGCTCACGCGCTACGGCGGCGAGGCCAAGCTGCTGGCCGGCGGCCAGAGCCTGATGCCGCTCATGAACTTCCGCCTCGCCCGGCCCGCGGCGCTCATCGACCTGAACGCGATCGCGAGCCTCGCCTACATCCGCGAAGACGACGGCCAGATCCGGTTCGGCGCCATGACGCGCCAGCGGGCGATCGAGTTCTCCCCGGTCGTCCGGCGGCGGCTGCCGCTCCTGGCCGAGGCGACCACCCTCGTGGGACATCTCCCGATCCGCACGCGCGGAACCATCGGCGGCAGCCTCGCGCATGCCGATCCGTCCGCCGAGTACCCGGCGATCCTGACGGCGCTCGACGGCGTGGTCGTCGCGCGCGGGCCGCACGGCGAGCGGACGCTCCGGGCCTCCGAGCTCTTCCAGAGCTATCTGACGACGAGCCTCGGGCCCGACGAGATACTCATCGAAGTGCGCCTCCCCGCCATGCCGGACGGCGCCGGATTCGCGTTCGAAGAGTTCAGCCGCCGCCACGGCGACTTTGCCATCGTGGGCATCGCGGCGATGGTTGTCGGGCAGGGGGAAGGCTGCACGGCCCGCCTCGTCACGGCGGGCGCCGGGCCCGTGCCGACCCGGCTGCGCCAGGCCGAGGAGATCCTCGAGCGCGAGGGGTTCTCGGATGCCGCCATCGAGGCGGCGGCGCGCCGGGCGGCCGAGCTGGTCGAGCCCGACACCGACATTCACGCCTCGGCCGCCTATCGCCGCAACCTGACCCGCGTGCTGACCGGCCGCGCCCTGCGCCGGGCGGTCGCCCGAATGGGAAGCCGCTGAGTGTCCGATCTCGTCCCGATCCGGTTGACGGTCAACGGCCAGCTGCGCGAGGGGCGTTGCGAGACGCGAAAACTCCTGGTCGACTTTCTCCGGGAAGACCTGGGGCTGACCGGGACTCATGTCGGCTGCGAGCACGGCGTCTGCGGCGCCTGCACGGTGCTCGTGAACGGCGAGGCGGCCCGCTCGTGCCTCATGCTGGCGGTTCAGGCGAACGGCGCAGACCTGCTGACGATCGAGGGGCTGATGAAGGACGGCAGGCTTCATCCGCTCCAGGAGGCCTTTCACGAGCACCACGGCCTTCAGTGCGGCTTCTGCACGCCCGGCATGCTGCTCACGGCGCTCGATCTGCTCCAGACCAATCCCCGACCGACCGAGGCCGAGATCCGTCAGGGCCTCTCCGCGGTGCTCTGCCGCTGCACCGGCTACCAGGGCATCGTCAAGGCGGTGGAGGCCGCCGCCGCCTCGCTTCGCGGCACCCGCTGACCTCTGCGGGCCCATAGGGAAGAACCCCTCAGCAGGAGCGTTGCTCTGGCGCGCGCAATTCACCTCATAACCCAAAGGTCGCCGGTTCAAATCCGACCCCCGCAACGATCAGGGAGGCTCAGGGCGCCCCTCTGAGCGGACCGCGATCCCTTGAATGCTGAAAGCCAAAGTTTGTCCCACCAGCGCACGAATCCCGTTCAAGGCACTCCCTTGGTGTTCGTAACCGTCCGGTTGCGAACAATTCCTAGAAGGGTAGAGGGGCCGAATGGGCGCCCGTTCAGGGGCTGGGGCACCCCGGGCGGCCATGGCCGTCACCTCCAACCCTGAGTGTACTCCACAGGGTGGTGTCCGCCGACCAAGCCGTCAACGTCCACGGAACGATACGGCTGGCCCCGAGGTTCGGGGGTAGAATGCGCCCCGAGCCGGTCGACGTCGCGCCACCGTCATGAAGGAGCGTACCGATGCCGAGAGAAGCCGAGCTGGCTCCCCAAATCGAGCAGTTCCTCCATGACAACCCGCAGGGCGTGCTGACCTCGTTCAGGCGGAACGGCCTGCCCCAGCTCAGCATTGTCACCGTGTACCCCCGAGAGGGCGGGGTGGGCATCTCCATCACGGAGAACCGGATGAAGTTCAAGAACCTGCTCCGCGACCCTCGCTGCTCAGTCCTGGTCTCTCACGCCGATTGGTGGTCGGGGTTCTTGGTGTTCGAGGGCCAGGCGGAGCTCACCCACTCCGGCAACAGCGACCCCGAGACACTCCGCAGGGCCCGCCGACACATCTTCAGCGCCACCACGCGGCGGCGCAGCGCGGACTGGGACGAGTACGACCGGATCACGGAGGCCGACAAGCGCGTCGCGATGGTCCTGCGGCCCGACCATGTGTACGGCACCGCCCTGGCCCGCATGCGTGAGGCGCTGAAGAAATAGAGGAGATGACCGCGCCCGACCTGATCCTGCACGAAGCGGGCCCGGACACCCGCCGGATCGACTGTGACAAGGCAGGTCCCGAGGGAGGACCCTCGGGCGCGGCGGGCCATGACTGAGAACGGGCTTTATGTTACTTACGCGCCACGGCGAGGTGGCGGGCCGCGACTGGCTTCGCACCTTCCGCGGCGATGTGCACGACATGGTCGAGGCCGTGCGCAAGGAAGTGATGCGGGGCGCGACACTCGAGGACACCCAGCGGCGCGTCAGCGCACCTACCCGATGGTGAGCTAGTCAACGCGGAGACCACAGATGGCAAGGCTACCGTCCATCACCAGCAAGGACCAGGTCCCTCCCAAAGACCACGCGATCGTGGACGGCATCGTCCAGAGCCGTGGCGCGCTGCAGGGGCCGTTCACGATGTTCCTCCACTGCCCGGAGCTGGCCGGCCGCCTCGCGCATCTGGGCGCCTTCGTCCGCTTCGAGGGCTCGCTCGACATGCGGGTGCGCGTGCTCGCGGCGATGACCGTGGCGAGGGAGCTCGACGCGGTCTACGTGTGGGGCGCGCAGACGGGTGGCGCCCGGCGGCTCGGCGTGCCGGAGACCACCATCACGGCCGTCCGCGAGAAGCACGCGCGCGGCATCCCGCCGGAGGACGCCCAGATCGTGGAGTTCACGCGCGAGCTCATCCGCAAGCATCGGGTTGACGACGCGACGTTCAAGGCGCTCCGGACACGGCTCGGCGATGACGGACTCATCC
>JAUSJX010000069.1 GCA_030647435.1 Candidatus Rokuibacteriota bacterium | reverse complement strand
GCGGATGATGCAGCAACTCCTCGCCGGGGTGTCGACGCGCCAGTACGAGGCCAGTCTCGAGGCGCGACCGAGCGGGTGGCGCACCCGCGGCAGTAGCAAGAGCGCCGTCAGCCGGACCGTGGTGCGGCGGACCCGGCAGCGGCTACAGGAGCAGCTCACGCGGCGCCTGGAGGGGCTCGAGGTGGTGGCCCTGTTCATGGACGGCGTCGTGGTGGCGCAGCAGACGGTGATCGTCGCCCTGGGGATCACGCGCGACGGGACCAAGGAGCCGCTGGGGCTGCGCCTGGGCTCGACGGAGAACGCCGTGGTGTGCACCGAGTTGCTGCAAGACCTGCTGGCCCGTGGGCTCACGCTCGACGGGCGGGTGCTGTGCGTGATCGACGGGGGCAAGGGGCTGCGCAAGGCCCTCGGCGATGTCCTCGGCGACGCCGCGGTGATCCAACGCTGCCAGCTCCATTATGCCGAGCAGCGGATTATGCCGAGTTGGCGGCCACATGCCGTGTGGGACAAGGACTTGGTGCTGAGGGAGTCGGCATAATCACAGGGCTTCGAGGAAGGCGACGAGCGAGTCGGGGGCGCGGTAGCGGCCGGGCGTGGTGCCGGCGGGGGCGGTTCGGGCGAGGGCTCGTTCTTTGATGGCGAGGTCGGCGTGCAGGTAGATCTGGGTGGTCTCGACGCCTTCGTGACCGAGCCAGAGCGCGATCACGGAGATGTCGACTCCGACCGCGAGCAGAGACATGGCGCACGTGTGCCGCAGGACGTGTGGCGACACGGTCTTGCCGCCCAGTGATGGGCAGCGCTGCGTGGCAGCGCCTGCATGCTTGGCGACGAGTAGGGCGACGCCGTCACGGCTGAGGGGCCCGCGTCGGCGGCTGGGGAAGAGCGGGTCGCATGGTTCTCCCCGACGCTCTGCCAGCCAGACGCGAAGGACGCCACACGCCTGGGTGGTGAGGGGCGTGATCCTCTCTTTGCGGCCTTTGCCGTGGCAGCGCAGGTGGGCGCCGGTGCCGAGGTCCACGTCTGCGCACGTGAGGGAGGTGAGCTCGGTGACGCGAAGGCCGGTCTGGACGGCGACGAGGAGCAGCGCATGGTCCCGGCGGCCGACCCAGGTATCGCGGTCGGGCGCCGACAGCACCGCGTCGACCTCGTCGTGGGTGAGGAACGACACGAGCGGTCGGTCTGTGCGTTTGGCCGGGATGGCCAGCACCCGCTGGATCAGCGCGGCGTGCTCGGGGTGGCGCAGGGCCGCGTAGGCGAACAGCGAGTGCACCGCGGCCAGTCGGGTGTTGCGAGTGCGCACGCTGTTGTGGCGCTCACGTTCCAGATGCTCGAGGAAGGCGCCGATCAGCACCGCGTCGAGGTCTTCCAGTTGCAGCTTGGACGGCGTCGTGCCGGTGCGGCGCTGGGCGAAGCCCAACAGCAGTCGGAGGGTGTCGCGGTAGGAGGCCACCGTGTTGGGACTGGCCCGACGTTGGGTCAGCATGCGCTCGGTGAAGAAGCTCTGCAGGGTGGGGGCGAGGGCGCTCATGCCGGTGCTCCGACGGTGGCGTCGAGGCGAGCCACGACGAGGGTGAGCAACTCGGGGGCGGCGGAGAGATACCAGTACGTGTTGCCGGGGTGGACGTGGCCGAGGTAGGTGGACAGCAGCGGCATGCGGGCGTGCACGTCGGCGCCGTCTGGATACCAGCCGAGCAGGGTGCGCACCGCGAAGCTGTGGCGCAGATCGTGCGGCCGGGGTCGGCACGTCGCCGAGCGTGGCTGGAGTCCGGCTCGGCGGACCAGGTCGAGCCAGGCGAGGTGCGCGTTGCAGTAGAGGAGCCGGGTGCCGGCGGTGGACACGAAGAACGCCCGGTCGACTGGGCGGCGACAGAGCCGATCACGTTCGCGGGTGTAGGCGGCGAGCGCGTCGACGGTGCTCGGATGCAGGGGGACCTCGCGCGACTTGCCGAACTTGGAGAGGCGGATCACCAGGACACCGTCGACGAGGTCGACGTCATCGCGGTCGAGCCGAAGGGCCTCGCCGATGCGAAGACCAGTCACCGCCAGTAGCCCCACCAGGGTCTCGAAGGTGGCCGCCCGTAGCGGTGCGCGCAACCCCCGGGCGGCGGCCATCAGCGCGGCGATGTCGCGGTCGGAGTACAGGTAGGGTGTGGCCCGATGGCTCCGGCCCGGCAGCAGGCCGGGCGGGGGCACCTCGTGGGTGGGGTCGATGGCGTGGAGGTGACGGGCGAAGCTCCGCACCACCGCCAGCCGCTGCGCCCACCAGTTCGACGCGCCGTTGGGGGGACGGGTCGCCCACGCGAGCGCCGCGTCGGTGGTGATCGTGTCGGCCTCGTTCGCCTCCAGATGGGCGACGAAGTCGGCAAGCAGGAGCCCGGCGCGCGCGAGCTTGAAACCAAGCGCCCGGCGGATCACGAGGTAGTCGTCCAGATCCCGACGGAGCGCGCTCATGCCGCGCTCCCCGGCCACGGCTGGGCCAACGAACGCAACGCCGTCCGGTCGACCTTGGCGTAGATGCTCGTGGTCAACACGCTGGCGTGGCGCAGGACTTGGCCGACCTCAGCCAGTCCCGCGCCGGCGCGCAGCATCTCGGTCGCCGCGGTGTGCCGGAGACGGTGAGCGTTCACCTCCGGCAGGCCGGCTCTCGCGCATGCGGCCCGCACGATCGCTGACACGCCGCCGCTGGTCAGGCCCCGGTGCGGTGCCCGAACCCGGGTGAAGACCGTGGTGCACTCGCAGTGTGGTCGACCCTTGCGTAGCCAGCCGACCATTGCTTCTCCGACGTCGACGGGCAGCGGTAGCCGTTCCTGGCGGCGGCCCTTGCCGCGGATGACGACCTCGCCGCGGCGCCAGTCGATGTCGGGCAGCTCCAGCGCCGCCACCTCCCCGGCACGCAGCCCCAGGCGTGTCAGCAGGCCCAGCACCGCGACGGCGCGCCGGCCGAAGGTGCGACGCCGGTCGCAGCTCGCCAACAAGCGGGCGACCTCCTGGCGGCCGAACGCCGTGGGCAGACCAGCCAGGCGCCAGCCCGCCACCGTGGGCACCGCCGCCGCGAGCTGGCGCTGCGTGTGGCCCGCCACGTAGAGGAAGCGCAGCAGCGACCGCAGCCCGCACACGACGTACTTGGCCGAGCCGACCTTGCGTGCGGCGCACTCGGCGAGCACGAAGTCGGTCACCTCAGCGGCGGTGAGGCGCTCCGGGTCGAGCGCGCCCTCGGGGGAGCGGGTGGAGAAGAACAATCCGGCCACATGCAGGTAGCTCACCACGGTGCCCACCGCCAGCCCCCGTTCGCGCACCAGGTAGGTCCGGTAGTGCTCCACCAGTTTCTCGACCGGTGTGGCTGGGACATCCGGGCTCGGCGTCGGGACCACGTCGAGGCCTCGCAGGTACTCAAGGACCGGCACCATCGCCTTGGTCGACAGCCACCGCGTGTAGCCCGCGGCGCGGCGCGCCGCGAGGAACTCCTCGACCCGAACCGGTGTCAGCTCGCCGACCACCAGCCCGCGGCTCGCGAGCCAGCGGTTCGCATGCGCCATGAGCTGGAGCTGGTTGCTGGCCGAGTGCAGCGTGTAGCCCTGTCGGGCGAGCTCCCTTCGGAACCCGCCTGCGTACCGCTCCAACGGTCCAGTGACCCGAACACGAGACGGTCTGCCCATCGTGGTCTCCTCTCCTCATCGGATTGATGTCGGAGAGAAGGCTACGCTCGATCAGAGTTCCAGGATTATGCCGACTCCCTCAGCACCACGCCCTTGTCCCACACGGCGTGTGGCCGCCAACTCGGCATAATCCGCTGCTCGGCATAATGCACATCATGCCGATATCGGCATAAGTTGCACACGCTGCGCAACCTCGAGCGGAAGGCGCCGAACCGCGCGTTCGATGACCTCCGAGGGGACTTTCATCGCATCGTGTACGCGGCGAACGGCGACGCGGCGCGGGCCGCCTACACGATGTTTGAACGCACGTGGGCCAACCGCTGCCCGGGCGTCGTGCGCAGTCTCCAGGAGGGGAACGACGAGCTGCTCACCTTCTTCCGCTCCCCCACGGCGCAGTGGACGACGCTGCGCACTACCAACGTCATCGAGCGGCTCAACGAAAAGTTCCGCCGGCGCGTGAAGGCGCAAGGCTCCCCGCCGACCGAGGACGCGGCGCTGATCCTGCTCTTCGGCCTCGTCGCGATCGGGCAGATCACGCCCCGCAAGATCGACGGCTACACGAGGATCGCGGCGGTCATCAGCAGGCGAATGCAGCTAGCGGCATGAGCACCCGATTGGGGGCATACTACGGTATGGGCCGGACCACGATCGTAGCTCCTGAGCCAAATGCGGGGCTCCGTTTTCAGCGCGTGCTACCGTGAACCTCACGAAGAGCCGGAAGAACGCCCATCACCTTTTCCACATCAAGCGGGGCACCGCCGCCGCGGGTCGTCAAAGGCCTCAAGCGGTAAGCCCAGATCGCCCTTGTCGCAGACGACCTGCTCAGCTCTTATTGGATAGCGCCCTCGTTGATGCCTAATCCGCGCCCGACCTGGAGGCAACAGCTGAAGCGGGTCGCGTCCGAGATGATGGCAACGGTCGGGCGTACTGGTCTCTTGGACCGCTGGATCCCCTACCTTATGAAGCGTGTCGTTCCGAGACTCCTGTACCCCGGCGTCCTCCCGTCCGCCCCTCAACCGCGCCGCCTGCGCGGACTACCAGTGGCCATCCTCTGCAATCCGCACAACCCGATGCACCGGGTGCCATACTGGTTCGGCGTCCTCTTCGAGCGGCCGCTGGACGCGCTCCTGCGTCGTGTGCTTCGCCCTGGCGACACCGTAATCGACGCCGGCGCGAACTTCGGGCACATAACCATGCTCTCGGCCGCGCTCGTTCAGCCGCATGGGACCGTCCACGCCTTCGAGCCTCACCCTCTGCTTGCACAACTGCTTCGCGACCACGCCGCCAAACAGCCCCGCGTCGGGCGGATCCAGGTTTGGCAGAAGGCGCTGAGCGACCACTCTGGCGTCACAACCTTACGCGTCAATCCAGACTGGCTTGGTGGAAGCACCATACGGCCGGACCCGAACAAGGATAGCCGGACCGGGACCTTTGTGGAGGAATACGAGGTCGAGGTTGTCAATGCGGATGATCTCCCCCTCTCCCCAACAACCGGCGGAAAGATCATCGTCAAGATCGACGTGGAAGGGCACGAGCCTGCCGTCATCCACGGGATGACCAACCTTCTCGCCAGCACCGCCGCGGTGGTCGTCGAGGTGACACCCGCGTGGATCGGGGGTGCCTCGGGTGTCGCCTCACTGCTGAACCATCTCCGTGAATTCGGCCTCGAGCCCTGGGAGATGGAATCGGTGATCGAAGAACGGCTTCGCCGCTCAACTCTCGCTGCGGTCATGGAACGGGAGCAGACCAATCTTCTTTTTGCCCGCCCGGGACTCGTGGCCACCTATTTTATGGACGCTGGAGGGCCGTGATCGCCGCGAGGCGGATCGCGCGTTCTACTCCAACATTTCCCTAATCTTCACGTCCAATGTCGTTGCGTCGACGTGGAAGACAGACTCAAACTCCCCTTCCCCGTTGGCATCCCGAAGATCGCCTCATAGCGAAACCCGCAAGCGTCAGACAGCCAGAAGTAGTGCGCCTGGGGCGATACAGTGCCCTGATTGGGGTTCTCGCCCTTCGTCTTCTCCTCTCCGTGCTAGACTCGCGGAACGATGAAAGGGCTCTATGACCCGATTCAAGACCGCCCGCGCGATGACGATGGTCGCTGTCGTTGTCGTTGTCGCTCTGGTCTTCCTCCCAGCCATCCCGGGGACGGCCTCCTCGCTGCCCTCGTCTCCGAGCACGCCCCCGCCCGTCCCGGACGATCTGTCGACCCCTGCCCAGATTCGGACGGCCATCGAGGCCCTGCGAAAAGGCGATGCCGGCACGGCCGAGCGAGTGGCCCGCCAGTTCGTTACGGCGCAGCCCGGGAACGACCTGGGGCACGAGGTACTGGGTGCGGCCGTGGCGCTCACGCGGAATTTCGCCGGCGCCGACGAGGCGTGGCGCGTCCTGGAGGCCTTCCGCTAGGATGATGCTCCCCCAGAGCCTCCGCACCCCCTGCCGCGCGCTCGAGGCACACACCGTGTGCGGAGCGCTCTCGCGCCGCCCGGGCTGGCGGGCGGCGTCCTGGGTATCGCGCTGGGAGCGCTCGGGGCCCACGCCCTCGCCCGCTTCGGGGGCTGGCCCATTGTGGTGGCCCCGGAAGCGGCGCTCCTGGCGGCGGCTCTCACGGCTGCGGTCGGGATCCTGTTCGGGTTCTATCCGGCCAGCCGGGCCGCATCCGTGAGCCCCATCGAGGCGCTGAACCATGAATAACACCCCGAATCCGCGCCGGAATGCGGAATGGGGTCAGGTCTGGAACTATCGCATGCGAGCGGGTATCAGGACCTGGGTCGGCCGCGATGTCGGATTGCAAGACCTGACCCCGGGGCCCGCCTCAATCCTGGGGGTGTGAATGCGGGTCTGCTTTGTGTCACCCACCTGGGGGGACGGCGGGAGCGAGCGGTCGATGATCGATCTCATCGACGTCCTCACGGCCCGGGGCGTCGAGTGCCGGGTGGTGGTCCCCACGCGCGACTACGTGGCGCAGGCCCTCGAGGCACGCCGTATTCCCTATGCCGTGTGGTCCTTCTGGCCGTGGACCAGGCGCTTTCCGCTCCCGCTGTGGGACCGCCTGCTGAAGAAGCCGCTGGTCCATAGCCTGCGCGGCGCGCTGCTGGCCCGCATGATCCGGGGCTGGAAGTGCGACGTGGTGGTGACGAACACGCTGACCTGCTGCGAAGGGGCCCTGGGCGCGCGGCTGCTGGGCATCCCTCATGTCACCCACGTCAGGGAGTTCGGCGATCTCGACCACGGTTTGCACTTCGAGTTCGGCGCTCGGCTGTCCATGCGGATCCTCAGCGCGCTCTCGAAGCTGGTGGTCTTCAACTCCAAGGCGGTGGCCCGGCACTACGAGCGACAGGTGCCTCCGGACCGCGCGCGCGTCGTCTACAACGCCGTGCCCGTGCCGCCGGTGCCGGCAACGGAGCAGGGTAAGCCGGCCCGTCAGGGAGCCGCCGCCCCGTTCCTCTGCGTGCTGGTCGGTACGGTCGCCGAGTCCAAGGGGCACGAGCAAGCGTTGCGGGCGGTTCACGAAGTCGTCCGCCGCGGCCTGCCGGTGAGGCTCACGATCGTGGGCCACGGATCCGCGCCCTATGTGGAGTACCTGCGGCGATTGATCGACTCGCTCGAGCTCGCCCCGCACGTGGACATGGTGGATTACACTTGTGACCCGTACCCGTTTTTCAGGAAAGCGGATGTCGCGCTGATGTGTTCGCGCATGGAAGCCTTCGGGCGGGTGGTCCTGGAAGCCATGAAGATGGGCACGCCCGTGATCGGAGCCCGCAGCGGCGGGACCCCCGAGCTGATCCGCGACGGTTTCAACGGCCTCCTGTACACGTCCGGAGACTGGAAGGGGCTGGCCGACAAGATCCAGGTCTTGTGCGAGGACCCTCAGGCCGCGAGGCGGCTGGGTCAGCAGGCGCGTGAGTGGGCGACCCAGACCTTCAACCTGGAGCGCTACGGCAACGAGATGCTCGCGGTGCTCGGGGAGGCCACCGGGGGAGATGGCGTCATCAGGTCTTGAATTCACGCATTTCCCTACCGGTCTTGTCTCGGTTGGGCAACGGCTGCCAGGGCGGCATGTCGGATTGCAAGACCTGACCCCGCTCTCCAGAGGAACAGGGCTCGCTCAGGCGGGGGCCAGCGCCTCGATATCCGCTCGTTTGGCGGCGGCGGCGAGCCGGCGATCGTAGGTCACCAGGGCCGCGAGGTCTTCGCGAAGGGTCAGTGCGGTGGCGAGATGGATCGCGTCCAGGGTTCTCAACGCCGGGGGGTCCAGTGCGGCCGCCGCCGCCAGGGTCCGACGGTCCACATCCACCAGCGCGACGCGGGTGAGGATCTCGCGGGCCCGTCGGCGCTCCGCCGCCCCAAACCCGGCGCGGCCCAGGGCTCGCGGCACTTCGGTGAGGGAGAGCGCGCTCGCCACGCGCTCGGAGTGCCCCCGGAGAAACTCGGCGAGCGCCGCCGATTCCGGCTCTCGGACGATGAGTTTCACCAGCGCTGACGAGTCGAGATACACGAGGCTCACGCGCGCTCTTCTCTGCCCTTGGCGAGCGCCCGACTGGCCCGACGCGATGGCCGCTTGCCCCGCGGGGGGCCGAGCTCGAGGAGATCCCCGGCTGCCGCTGTGGCTCGACCCGCGGCGATGAGACGGTCGAGTGCCGTCGCCTTCGCGCCGGCCGGAGCCAGCACGGCGACGCGATGCCCCCGTTCCTTCACCTCTAAGGTCTGGCCCGCCTTGACTTGCCTCAGGTAGACGCTCAGATTCTGCCTCAGCTCCCGCACGCCGACAACCCCTGTCCCATATCGCATGTAGCACAACGTAGCACATCCGCGAGTGCAAAGGAGTCAGGCCTTGAACGATCATCTGCGAGTGGGTATCGGGACTGGGTTCGACCGTGATGTCGGATTGCAAGACCTGCCCCGTAGCCCACCGCCCGCTCGGCGCCGACGGTGCCTGCCCCTCCGACGATCGCTTAGAGAATCACGGCGGGTTTCATCCGGCTCCTCGGCGGGTTGGCCGGCCTCCAGGGTCGTGTAGGCCGCATACACCGTGCACCTTGCCGAAGACTGCCAGAAGTTCAGTTCGTTCTGCCACACGCGGAGTTCGTTGACCGCCTTCTTCGGGTCAGCGACCTTGCGGAGGGGGAAGGGGGTCAGGTCTTGCACTATCACATGCGAGCGGCTATCGGGCGTGGGTTCGGTCGCCATGCCGCATCTCAAGACATGACCCCGTGGCCTCCCCAGTGGGTGTGATACGATCTGGCCCATGAAATTCAGAGTCGTCATCGAGCAGGACGAGGACGGGGTCTTCATCGCTCAGTGTCCCTCACTGCCCGGCTGCATCTCGCAGGGCCCGACCCGAAGCGAGGCGCTTGCCAACATCCGCGACGCCATCCAGGGCTATCTCGAGAGCCTGAAGAAGCACAACGAGCCCATCCCGCCCCCGATCAACGAGGAGATGGTGGAGATCGCAATGTGACGCGTCTCCCGGCCGTCTCCGGCCGAGAGGCGGTGAGAGCATTCGCCAAGATCGGCTACCGCGAAGATCGTCAGACCGGTAGCCACATCATCCTCCGCCGCCAGGATCCGCCGAACCGCCGCCTGACTGTCCCTGACCACAAGGAACTCGCCAGAGGCACCCTGCGCAACTTGATCCGGGAAGCTGGTCTCAGCGTCGAGGAGTTCGTGGCTCTCCTGTAGTCGCGTCGATCCTCTCGGGCGGGAGATGGGATCACGTCTTGAATTCGCGCATTTCCGTACCGGTCTTGTCTCGGTTGGGCAATGGCCGCCAGGGCCTGACCCGGATTATGCGTGAACGCATGCGCCACCCTCACCCCGGCCCTCTCCCTCTCCGAGGGAGAGGGAGCCGTGTCGATCCCCTCATCCCCCGGAGGAGGGAGCCGTGTCGATCCCCTCGCCCCCGGAGGAGGGAGCCGTGTCGATCCCCTCGCCCCCGGGGAGAGGGACAGGGTGAGGGGGCGCATAGGACGCGGAACACGCGTTCGGGAACAGAGCAGGCTATGGAGCATCTTCTCGGTCGGGCGGTGCGCGAGGGGAGATGGGGTCAGGTCTTGCATTATCACATGCGAGCGGGTGTCAGGACTGGGTTCGGTCGCGATGTCGGATTGCAAGACCTGACCCCGCTGGCGATTCCACCTAGCCGCCCAGCTCCTTGATCACGCTGTCGATTCGCTCGCTGTCGCCCAGCTTGGGATCGAGCTGAGCCGCGCGCCTCAACGCTGACACGGCGTCCTGCTTCTTGCCCAGGCGCGCGTAGGTCATCCCCAGGTGGTACCGGATGGTGCCGTTGTTTGGCGCGCGCTCCACCGCGCGGAGCAGCGCCTTCTCCGCCTCGGCGAAGGCTCCGCGGCGGTAATGCACCCAGCCCAGGGTGTCCAGCACCTCGGCAGACATGGGCGCGAGCTGCTCGGCCTTGGTGGCCAGCGGCAGGGCCTCGTCGGGCTTCTTCCGCACCTCGGACAGGAGCCAAGCCAGGTTGTTGAGCGATGCCACGTCCTTGCCATTGACCGTCAGGGCGCGCTGGTAGCTCTCGGCCGCGCGGTCAGGCTGGTTCAGCACCTGGTACGCCTGGCCGAGGCCGCGATGGGCGTCGAGCAAGTCACTCTTGAGCTTGAGCGCCGAGTTGAACGCCTCGAGAGCCTCCTGGGGCTTCTGCTGGGCGATGAGCGCCATGCCCATCAGGAGCAGCGGCGCGGGGCTCTTGGGCTCGCTCTTCTGGAGCTCACGGGCGAGGCGCAGGGCATCGGGCAGCCGCCCCTGCTGCGCGTAGGCCGCCCCCAACCGGAGCTTCACGTCCGAGCGGTTGGGATTGACCTGGAGCGCGGTCTCGAGGTGCTTGGTGGCCTCCTCGGAGCGCCCGCTCTGGAGCAGGTACCCGGCCATGAACAGGTTGGCGTCCACGTGCGAGGGGTTGCTACGGAGCACGGCTCGCGCGTAGTTCGCCGCTTCGTCCCGCCGGCCCTGCTGGGCGGCGATGCCCGCCATCAGGAGATTGGCGTCGGGATGCGCGGGTGCCAGCTCAAGGACCGCCTTGAGCTCAGCCTCCGCCTGCTTTGCCTGCCCGATGGCCAGGAGCTGGCGCGCCAGCCGCTCGCGGGCCACGATGTTTTTCGGATTGGCCTTGACTACCGCACGGAGCTGCTCGATCTCCTTGAGCTGTTCGCCTTTGTCGGGCTTCTGACCCGAGAGGAGGGCCAGTTCGGCCTTGGCCTGACTCAACTGCGGGTCGATCTTGATGGCCTCCTTGTACGCGGACTGGGCCTCGGGCACCCGCCCCGACTGCACGTACGCTCGAGCGAGCAGGTACTGGGCGAACGCCGATTTCGGATTGGCCCGCGCGACCTCGACGAAGTCCTTGAGAGCGGTCGGATCGCCCTTGGCCAAGAGCGCCTGCCCCCGGATCAGCCGGGCGCCGGCCAGGTCGGGGTTGGCGGCGAGTTGCTCGCCAGCGCGGGAGATGGCGTCGTCGTACCGCCCCTTCTTCAGGTACATCTCGGCCAGCCCGAGCGCGAAGAGAGTCTGGCGCGGGTCGGCCTTGGCCGCCGCCTCGAGGACCGCGATCGCCTGGTCGTAGCGCGCGAGACGGTCGTAGAGGCCGGCGATCAGGAGGACCGCAAGCGGATGGCCCGGCTGCTCCTTGACCGCCGCCTGAAGCTGCGTGAGGGCTTCCTCGTCCTTGCCCTGGGAGAGGGCGATCCTGGCCAGGCCCAAGCGCGGCTCGGAGGCCTTCGGGTCCAGCTCCACGGCCTTCCGGTACGCGGCCGCCGACTTGTCCCGCTGCTGGTCCCGCCCGTAGAGACCGCCGAGGAGCGTCTGGAACTCGGTATTCTTCGGCTCGCGCGCGACGAGCCCTTCGACGAACTGGATCGCTTCCTTGGGCTTCTTCTGCTGCAAGAGCAGGCCGGCCTTGGCCCGGACGGCGCGGAGCGACTTGGGATCGGCCTGAACGGCCGCGTCGAACTCCTTCAGCGCCGCGTCCGGATTTTTGTCCAACTGCGCCAGGCGGCCCAGGGCCAGGTGCGGTGAGGCGTCGGTCGTACTCAGCGCGGACGCGCGGGCGAACATCTCGCGCGCCGCCTTGGTGTCTCCGCGCCGGGTGTAGATCTGGCCCATCAGGAGATAGGGCTGCCCGCTTTCGGGGGCAAGGCGTTGCGCGGCTTGCGCGGCCTTCAGCGCCTCGTCCATCTTCCCCAGCAGCATCAGCGCGCGCCCGCGCTCGTCCTGGTAGGTGGGGATCTTGTCGGCCTCCTTGGCCACGCGGTCGAGCTCGACCAGCGCCTCCTTCGGCTTGCCGATCCGCGAGTAGGCCGCGGCCAGCTGCAGCCGCACCATGACCTCGTTGGGAACCTGTCGGGCCAGCTCCTCGAACTGGGCCGCGGCGAGATCGAACTTGCCGTTGATCATGTACGCCGCGCCGAGGAGATAGCGCGCCTGCACGACTTTGGGGAAGCGCCCCACGATCGGCTCGAGGAGCCGCTGGGAATCACCGGGGCGGTTCGCCTGGAGGTAGTAGGTCGCCAGCCCCATCACCACGTTACCCGAGCGGGCACGCGCATCTACCCCCTCGAGCTCTTTGATGGCCTCGGCGACCTGCCCGGTCCTCGCCTTGACGGCCGCCACTCCCAGCCGAGGGCGCGGGTCGAGCGGCTTCAGCTGCCCCGCCTGGTCATAGAGCTTGGCGGCCTCGTCGTACTTCTTCCGGCCGAGCTGGATGCTGCCCAGCCCGAGAAGGCTCTGGAAATCCTTGGGCTGCTTCGTGAGCACGGCGCGGTAGCCTGCCTCGGCTTCGTCGACCTTGCCGAGCCGCTGGAGCACGCCGGCGCGGACCTGGTCGGCCTCGGCGATGGCGCCGGCCGGAGCGCTCTCCACGATGGCCAGCGCCTCGCTGGTCTTGCCCTGACTCAGGAGCGCCGCGGCCTTGATGGTGAGCGCTTGGGAGTTCTGGGGATCCCGCCCCAAGACCTTATCGGCTGCTGCCAAGGCCTCCGAGGGAGCGCCCATCTCAAGATAAATCCGGCCGATGTCGATGGCCAAGGGAGGGGAGTCTGGAGACAGCTTCTGGGCCCGCTCCAGCTCACGGAGCGCATCCGCGTACCAAGCCTTGGCCGCATACGCGCGGCCCAGGGCGTGGACCGCCGGGATGAAGTTCGAGTCCACCTGCAGGGCATTCATCAACTCGATGATGGCCTCGCTGGGCTTCCCCTCGGCGAGGTAGCGCTCCCCGCGCTCAAGGGCCTTCTGCTTCTTGACCGAGGGCGCCTCGGAGCAGCCGACCCCCAGAAGGAGCGCCAACGCAATCAAGACCAGAACCTGGATTCCTCGCACCGCCTTGCCCGATGTGGTCACCGCGCGCCCCTGACTGGAGGAGGAGCCCCGCTCCTCCGGAATGAGTGGCCTTCTAATGAGTGCCCTTCTATTGACCCCCGGACCCGCTACGGCTGAAGGAATTCGACTTTACCATAAATGCCTGCCCCAATTGGGGTTCACGCCACTCGTCCTCCCTGCCCCACCGTGGTAGACTCTCGGAACCGGAGATGGACCAACCGCTGATGAGACGTCTCGTTCTCGCCCTGACCCTCCTCGCTCTCTGGGCCGCGCCGGGAGCGGCCGCCCCCCTCTCCTCGTCTCCGAGCACGCCCCCGTCCATCCCTGATGAGCCCTCGGCCCCCGCGCCGATCGGAAAGGCCATCGAAGCTCTCCGAAAAGGCGATGCCGACACCGCCATACGGATTGCCCGCCGCTTCATTGTGGATCAGCCCAAGGACGCCGTGGGGCACGAGGTGCTTGGAGCCGCCTTGGCGATCAAGCGGAGCTACCCCGAGGCGGAGCGCGAGCTTGAAGAGGCTCTCAAACTCGACCCGAGTCGGTCCACCGCCATGATGCGGCTGGGGCTGGTGGCCATCGAGCGGAAAGACCCCAAGCGAGCCGAGGACTGGTTCCGCAAGGCGCTGGCCCAGGCGCCCGGCTTGGCCGAGGCGCGACGGGGACTGGCAATCTCGCTCCTCCGCCAAGGGCGCGTTGAGCAGGCCGTCACCGAGGCGCGGGAGGGCGTGGAGCAGTCCCGCGGCCAAGATCCGGATGCCAAGTATCTCCTGGCCACGGTGTACCACGAGACCGGGCGGCCGGCCGAGGCCGAGCCGCTCCTGGCCGAAGTGCTGGCCGGCAAGCCCGACCTACAGCCCGCTCTCTTGCTCCAAGGCATCGTCAAGCTCGAGCTGGGCAAGGTCGATGAAGCGGCGGTGCTCCTTCAGAAGGCGAGCGATCGGGCGCCTCGCTCGCTCTGGGCCCGGCTCGGGCTGGCCGTGGTCAAGCGCGTTCGCGGCCAATTGGACCAGTCGCGAGCCGAGCTCGAAGGAATCGTCAAGGACCAGCCGGACTGGGCCCTCGCCCACCTTCAGCTCGGCCAGACGCTCTGGCTCGAAGCCAAGCGCGAGGCCGCGATTCGCGCCTTCGACCAGGCCGAGAAGACGAGCCCCAACGCCGCCCTGACGCGGCTGCGCATCGCCAAATTCTTCCTCTCCCAGGGCGATATCGATCGAAGCATCGCCAAGGCTCAGGCCTCGCTCGGCACTCCGCTTGCTCCGCTTGCCCGCGGCTTTCTCGCCCAGGCCTACTTCGCCAAGCGCCAACCTGATCTGGCCCAGCGCGAGCTGGAGGCCGCTGCGGCCGAGTGGCCTCAGGATCCGATATGGCCGCTCCAGTTGGGCCGACTCCACCTGAGCCGCGGCAACGCCCGGGAAGCCCTCGTCCAATTCGAGAGCGCGGCCAAGCTCTCGCCCCGCGCCCCTGACGCGCTGGCGGGCCAAGCCCAAGCCTATCTGGCGCTCAACCAGCCAGCAGATGCCGTCAAGGCCGCCCAGGCCGCCCTCCAGGTCCACAACGAGTCGGCCGAGGCCTACCTCTTCCTGGGCTCGGTCTACGATCGCGTGGGCCAGAGCCCCGGCGCCGCGCAGGCCTACCAGAAGGTGCTGGAGCGCCAGCCCGCTCACCTCGGCGCGAGCCTGGCCCTGGCAGGCCTCTACAACCGCACCGGGCGCGCCGGAGACGCCGTCAAGCTCCTCGAGGATGCCGCCAACGCCAATCCCACCTCGGCGCTGCCGGCGTTGGACTTGGCCCTGATCTACCAGAAGGCCGGAAATGACGCCGCCTCGATCGCCGCCTATCGCCAGGTTCTCGCCCGTGACCCTAACAACACCGTCGCGTTCAACAACCTCGCCTACTCCCTCGGCAAAGACCCGGCTAGGTTGGACGAAGCGCTGGAGTTCGCCGAGCGCGCCTATCGGGCGGCGCCGCGGAGCCCCGCCATCGCCGACACCTTGGGCTGGCTCCTGTACCAGAAAGGCGGCGTCCTCGATCGCGCCGAGGCACTGCTCGGCCAGGCGGCGGGCGGCGTGCCCAATGATCCCGAAGTCCACTATCACTTGGGCATGGTCCTGGCCAAGCAGGGCAAGAAGGAGGAGGCGCGCCGGGAGCTCGAGCGGGCGCTCCAGTCACCGGGCTTCCCCGCGGCCGATGAGGCGCGGCGGACGCTCGAGTCGATTCGATAGGATGAGGCTCGTCGAGAATCTCCACACGGGCTGGCGCGCCCTCGGTGTCCACGGCCTCCGGAGCGGCTTGGCGCTCCTCGGGATCGCGATCGGGACGGGCGCCTTGATCACGATGCTGGCCCTCGGCGCCGGGGCGCGGGCCGTGATCGCGGAGCAATTCCAGGCCCTGGGCTCCGATCTCCTCATCATCCTCTCGGGTGGCGCCACCTCGGGTGGCCTCCGCCTGGGCCTGGGCTCCGGACTCACCATCACCCAGGACGACGCCGCCGCCATCGAGCGGGAAATCCACGCTGTCCAAGTCGCGGCCCCCTCGCTGCGCGGCAATGTCCAGGCCGTCTACGGCAACCTCAACTGGTCCACCTACATACTGGGTGTGACGGCCGAGTTCCTCGAGGCCCGGGACTGGACGCTGGCGGTCGGGCGCGCCATCACGCCCGACGACGTGGACGGCGCGGCCAAGGTCGTCCTGATCGGGCAGGTCGTGGCCCACGAGCTCTTCGGCGACGCCGATCCGATCGGCGAGACCATCCGCATCGGGAGAGTGCCCGTGACCGTGGTCGGCGTGCTCGGTCCCAAGGGGCATGACGGCGCTGGCCAAGACTGGGACGACATCGTGCTGGTCCCTCTCCGGACGGCGCGGACGCGGATCCTGGGCGCGGGACCGGTCAATGCTCGATCGGTCACCGCCATCTCGGTCAAGATCCGCCCGGGCGAGGACACCGCCGAGGCCGAGGCCCAGCTGCGCGCGCTGCTTCGCCAGCGCCATGGGCTTCAGCCTGACTCGCCGGACGATTTCTGGATCAGCAACATGCCCGGCGCCCTCGCCGCGCAAGAGGAGGCCTCGCGCACCATGGGGCGGCTCCTGGCGGCCATTGCCTGTGTCTCGCTGCTGGTCGGCGGGGTGGGCGTGACCAACGTGATGCTGGTCTCCGTCACCGAACGCACAAGGGAGATCGGGCTCCGCCTGGCGGTGGGCGCCCGCGGGCGCGACATCCGCTTCCAGTTCCTCGTCGAGGCGGCCACGCTGGCGCTCGCCGGCGGAGCTTCGGGCATCGCCCTCGGAGCGGTGTCGGCCCATCTGCTCACGCGCCTCCTGGGATGGCCGACCCTGGTGGCGCCTGAGGCGGCGCTGTTGGCGGCGGCGCTCACGGGGGCCCTCGGACTCACCTCCGGCTTCTATCCGGCCGATCGGGCGGCGCGGGTGAGCCCCATCGAAGCGCTGAGCCATGAGTGACGCCCTCAGGCTGCGCGGGCTCACCACCGCGCTTCTCCTGCTGGCCCTCGTCGGCACGGCGGCGCCGGTTCGCGCGGAGGAGATCACCCCGCTCGAGATCATGCTCAACCCGACCCGCTTCGCCGGCCGGATGGTGACCGTGCGCGGCACGCTCACCAATCTCCTGCCCCGCGGCCCAATGGGAGGGCCGGGGGCGGTCTTCGACGTCATGGAGCGCGGCGCCTTCGTCCGCGTGCTCTCGCTGACGCCGCCGCCCTGTTCCCCCGGCTCTCCGGTCACCGTGAACGGGCGCTTCCTGACGACGCAGTCCTCGGGCGGCCAGACGCTCGCGAACGTGATCGAAGCCATCTCGATGAGCTGCCGCTGAGAAGTCCGCCGGTGCTCGACCGGGGCCTACCCGGGGCAGCGCTCCCGAGCCGCTTTGGCACGTTCGGCTGGGAGTGGGTGGTCCTTGACGCGGCTCCCGCCCTGCTCCTGTAGCCGGTCGAGCAGCGTAACCAACCCCACGCAGGCCGGCGGATTCCCCGGCAGCCGCGCGAGCAAGTCGAGGGCGTAGCGGTCGGCCGCGTACTCCTCCTCGCGGTCGTAGCTCCGGTACTCGGCATCCGCCTTGGCCTCGGCGACGCCTTGAAAGGCGACGATCCCGATCGCGATCAGCGGGCCGATCACGGGGATGGCGGTCGCTGGGTTGCGCGTCGGGCTTTTCTCATCGATCTCCTTCCGGGTCTGTTTCTCGGCGGCGCGCCGCTGGGCGCGCGCGGCGAAGTGCCCGGATTCCACATGCCCGATCTCGTGCGCCAGCCCGGCCCGCAGCTCGGCGGGCGGCAGCGTCTTGAGCGCGCCCTCGGTGACCACCAGGGCGAAGCGGCACTGCCGGTGGGGCGCCACGCCGAGGTTGATGGCGGGAACCGCCTGAACGGCGAGGGCGATGGCGCAGCCGTCGCTGGCACCTCGCCAGAGCCCCGAGGTCGTGAGGAGCGGCGAGATGGCCTGCCCCACCATGCGCCTCTCGTCGTCCGTCGCCGCGCGCAGCGGGGCGCGCTTGGTGGGCGTCGTGGCGCACGCGCTCGCGAGCACCGCCAGGAGGCTGCAGAGGATCAGGCGCCTCAGCATCACGTCGCGGCCAGCGTCTCATGGCCCTTGCAAGGGGTCAATGAACGCACCACGGGCGCCGAGGGAGGCCTCGGCGCCCGTGGTAGGAACCAGCCGATCGAGCCGTCTTCTAGCGACGACGGCCGCGGCGGAAGTAGAACGCCAGTCCGGCCAAGCCCGCCCCGAGGAGCACGAGCGACGCGGGCTCGGGCACCGGCCCCGGCCCCGGCTGCTCGACACGGAACGCCGAGGAGAAGAACAGCGCGAAGACGTTGTCGTCGTGGCTCGGGTTCACGGTGTTGAACCGGATGAACGTGTCCCCGATCTGGATGAACGGCAGGGGGTTTACGCTGTCCCCGAGCGCGAGGTTGTAGAGCTCGTCGTCGGCAGCATTTCCATTGCAAGACGGCACGGGGTTCGTCGGACTGTCGCCGATGCCGCCCACCGTCATCAAGGCCCCGTCGAGGCCAACGAAATTCCCGTCCTCGTTGCCTCCCGCGCATTGGGTCAGACGGCGCAACGGGTTAGAGGTCGTCGTCACATCGACTATCGTAAACTGAGAGAGCCCGAAGCTGAAGCTGCTCGCCAGGGACATGAGGAGGTCGCCCCCAGCGTAGGGCCCCCCGAAGACGAAGGTGGTCGAGTCTCCGGCAATGGCCAGCTCGCCGTCGAGGATGATCGCGGTGCCGCCCGTCGTGCTCGCATTCTGCCACGCCACGACGAGGACGGCCCCGTCCGTGAAGCCGGCCTCCGAGTACCTGTGGGTGACGAGCCCAACACCCGCGAGCGTGATTGCAGCGGCCACGTTCTTCGTGACGTCGAACCGCCGGGTATTGGCAAAGTTCGCGTCAGGGCCGAGCAGGGTCCCGCCCGCCACGGGGAGGAACGCTCCATTCAGCGTGACATCGCCGGCCACGCCACTGCCGGCCACGTCGGCGACATAGAGGTAGGCCGCGAGAATCGTCGCGCCCGCGGGGGTGTTCGACTGGAGGGCGTTGATGGCCTCCACGTCCGTGGCGCCGTCGATCGAGAGCGCGGCGTTCTGGAAGGTCTTGAAGGGGTTCAGGGTCGCCGAGGCCGGGCCTGCCAGCGCCGCCAAGCCCAGCGCAACCCCGATGACTGCCACGAACAACCCTCTGAACGCTGCTCTCATGTGCGGCTCCTCGCGAAGTAATTACAGGGCATAAGCCTAAGTTCCGCCTTGCACACAGCCACTGCAGGCGCCATGCCAGCGTCTAAAGTGGTGATTTTGTGTGACTCTTGTTCGCTACCGCTCGACGACTGTCAAAGCTTCCGACACAGAACCCGAGGCTGCGGGGTCAGCGCGGTGTCAGAAGGTCTCCGTCCGACAGCCCGGCCTCCGGGCCCTAGCGAAGAGAGTCCAGGATTCGCCTGGCTTCCGCGGCCTCGGGAAAGCCGGGGGCCCGAAGGGCCAGCTCGAGCTCCTTACGCGCCTCTGCCCGTTTGCCGAGCTTCGCCAGCACCGCACCCAGGTGGTAGTGGATCTCGGGGTTTTTAGCATCGGTCTTGGCCGCGGCGGCGACCAGCTTCTCTGATCGGGAGACGTCGCCCTGGAGGAACAAGAGCCACCCGAGCGTGTCCGCCGCGCTCGGGCTCGCGGGAGCCATCCGGTGGGCGCGCTCGGCGTACCGGACAGCCTCGGCGCGAGTGCCCGCGTCCTTGCCGAGCAGGTAGGCGAGGTTGTTCAGCACTGCCGGGTCATCGCCGCCCCGCACCAGCGCCTCGCGGTAGGCGGTGATCGCCTGGCTCGACTTCCCGGACTGGAGATAGACCCCGGCCAGATCGAAGACAGGCGCCGGAGATCTCGGATGCGACTTCGCGAGATCCTCCAGCAGACGGGTCGCTTCGGCGTACCGCCGGTCGCGGGCGTGAAGGGCGGCCAGGGCGCGCCCGGCCTCGAGGTTTGCAGGGTCCCGGCCGAGGATCGCGCGGTAAATGGCTTCTGCCTCCCGCCGCTGGCCGAGGCGCTCGTGAATGGAGCCCAGGAAGGCCTGAGAGTCGGCCGAGCCGTTCTGGGCTTTGACGACCCGGTTGGCCGCGGCCAGCGCCTCCGCCTTGTCTCCAAGGGCTGCGTAGGCGAGCGCAAGCCCCACGAATCGCTCCTCGGCATCCGGCCGGACACGGGTGACCCCCTCGAAAGCCTCGACCGCCTCCTTCGGGCGCCGGATCCTCAGGTAGAAGTTCCCGAGGTCGAGCGCGGCGGAGAGATCCGAGGCCTTCGCCGCGGCCGCCTTCAGGTCGGCTTCGGCCTGCTCGGGCCGACCCTGGGCGGCATACGCCTTGATCAGGAGCTGACGGGCCAGGGCGCCGGCGGTTGGCGAGCTCGCGGCTGATCGTGCCCGCGCCAATGCCCGTTCAGTATCGCCGGAGGCCAACAGAGCCTCGCCGACGCGCACCTTCGCGACGTTCGGGTCGGAACTCGTTTGCTCGGTGCGCTCGAAAGCCTTGAGCGCCGCGTCCAGATCCCCCAGGGCGAGAAGCGTCCTGCCAAGCTCGAACTGGGCGAGAGCCCAGTCCGGCTTGTCCTTCGCAAGCTTCTCCAACTCGGCTCGTGACTGCGCGAGCTGAGCCCTGAGGCGTCGGAGCACGCCCAACCCGAGGCGACCCCACTGAGACTGCGGCTCCTTCTTCGTAACCCGCTTCAGCAGGACCTCGGCCTCATCGAGCTTGCGCAGCTCGAGCTTGACGAGGCCCTGGAGGAGGAGCGCTTCCGTATAGTCGGGCTGAGCCTTGAGCACGTCCGTCAGCTGCAGCTCGGCTTCACCGACCCGGCCCAGCTCGTTCAGAATGCTCGCGAGGAGAAACTGGCTCTCGAGGTCAGGGGCCTTGTTGAGCCTGAGGCTCTCCTGGGCTTCGCTGAGGGCCTCCCGCGGACGTCCCAGGCGGAGGAGCGCCTCAGCGAGGGTGCGCCGGACTACCGCCGTGTTCGGGGAGATCCGGATCGCTTCGCGCAGCTGCGGCTCCGCCTTCTTCGGCTCACCCGTTTGAAGATAAAGCTGACCGAGGAGCAGCCGGGCGCCCAAACGGTTCGGATCGATCTTGAGAGCGCCCAGCAGGGCCCTCTCGGCGTCCTTCCATTGCCCGCTCACGAGCTCGGCCACACCGAGCACCTCGTGGCCGTAGGCTGAATTGGGTTGCTCCTTGAGAAACTCGCGGGCCAGGGCGCGTGCCTTGTCAGGCTCCTTCCGGTTGAGGGCTGCAACCGCCTCGGCGAGCTTCGGGGGCACCTGTTCCGGCTTTGACAGCTCGAGGGGGCCGACCGGCGCGGCCGACGCGGAGACCAGCGGAACCAGGAGGAGGCCGAGCAACACGAGGATGAACCTCATCGCGGGTGAATTATCCCATGGCACTCCAGCATCAAGGGGCTTGGGAGGTCGGGGCAAACCGCTGTGGGTCGTCGGCCCCGGCTCAGCGGGGCAGCTCGTCCGGCAGCTGGTCGATCTCGGCCCGCTGGGGGAGATTCGGCGCCAGCGCCACCGCCTCGCGAAGCTCGGCGCCGCTGGGAGCCGCACGGCCTCGTCCGGCCTCTGCGGAGCTCCGCATGGCTGGTCCCGCTCCCGCGTGGCCGGGGTGTCGTAAGCCGCCGTAAAGAGGTCCGACACGCCTGGGAGCTATTGCCCAGAACCCTCCATCGTCCGGCCTACGGAGGAGAGACCTTTCCCGCGCCTCGGAGTCGGAAAAGCTTACGATGGCCGCAAGAACGGTAGAGCCACTCCAGCCTATGTCCCTGCTGCGACTTGGCTTTTTCTCATTGGCGCAATTCATGCCTCTGATTAAATTTGGGGGAGCCCGAAGAGCATCATCCTTGGCACTTTCTACGCCGGGAGAGCCGGACAGGACGCGGAAGCCTCGGGAGACGGGAGGACGCGGAGATGGAGCGATCGTTCGCGGCTGGGATGAGCCTGCTGGCATTGCTCGGCGTTGGCCCCGCGCCAGCGCTAGCGTTGACGATCACCAACCAGTTCCAATTCCGTGAGAACAGGGGGCCCAACACCCTGGGCTTCACCCCCGGGGACCAACACGTGGTCGGGGCGAACACCATCACTCCGTCCGGGGACGGGACGGCGGCCGAGGCGACCCAGGGCGCCGTGACCCGGCTCCTCCCCTTCTTCCCGTCTACGACCCTGTTTTCGACCCTGTGGTAAAGGAGGATCAACCATGGTCCCGTCCCTCGGCGCTCCGGCCGCTCTCCGGGTGCTCGTCGTCGCACTCATCGCGCTCATCCCGGCCACCGCGTGGCCCACGCCGATCACCGTGTCGGGCGTGTTCCACCACCGCGACACCAGGAGCGACAACATCACCGGTCTGGTCCCCGGCGATTTCGTGAACTTCGGCGCGGTCAGCGCCGTACCGAACGGAGCTGGGGGAACGGCGGGCGTGGCGACGCAGGGGACGGCGGTGGTTCCGCTTGCGTTCATTCCGACATCCGTGGCTCCCAATCTGTTTTCGCGCAGCGCCTTCTACGATCCCGCGCTCACCGGGTCCTGGACCCTGACCTTCACGAACGGTCCGGATACCACCGTCGTGGCCACCCCGACGGTCGGGCCTGTCGACGCCGCTCCCTTCGTCAGGAGCGTGACCATCTCGGGCAGTGGCAGCCGTCCGACGTTCTCGTGGGCGGTCCCCGCGGGCTTCGCCCCCGACGGCGTCGTCATCAGGATTTACGACCTGGAGAGTCCCAAGCGCGGAGCACCCGCAGGGGTCGGGGGACTCGGACTCCACGATACCATCCACTTCCAGAGCCTCCTGCCCAGCGACACGAGCTTCACGGCTCCCGCACTGACGTCCGCCGGCATCCCTCTGGTGCCGGGCCGCCGCTACTCGATCGAGATCGGCCTGGCCGAGACGAGGGGCCACGTGCCTGCGGCGAGCGTCACCACCTTCCTCCGTCAGTCGCGGGCGTTCTTCGACTTCACGCTGCTAGAGGCGGGGGCTCCTCCCAGCGTGGTGCTCCCGACACTCGGCCTGACCGGCGTCTACACCTTCGACACCGATGTGGTGGCGGGGACCACGGTCTTCATCGATCCGCTGGTGGCCATCGGGTACGACTACGCCATCGGGCCCGGCGACCCGGGCTTCGCCTCGGTGCTGCTCCCGAGTGCCGGCGACGGGCTCTATGACCTCTACCTCTGGGACGGCGCGGGCTGGGTGTCCGACGAGGTGCTGAGCGCCGGGGTCGTCCACGACTTCGACGCGAGCGGAGTGGACCGCTTCCGGATCCTCGGCATCGAGGCGGGCGCGGGGCTCGATCCCCTGGACGCCACCGCCTTCATCACCGGGCTCACCTTCACGGAGGACGGACGGTTCACGGGGACCATGACGCCGATCACCGCGGAGGTGCCCGGGCCCGCCAGTCTCTTCCTTGTCTCGGTCGGCGTGATCGGGCTGGGCGGCCTCGCCTGGCGGCGGGCGCATAGGAAGCATTAACGGGCCAGGTGCCAGCATTCGCAGGTCAACTGGGATGACGATCAATGACACGTGACAGCATTCGCGGGTCACTCCACAAAACGCTTTCGGGGTACCGCGTAGGGGGCGGTGCCCAGGAGAGGCTGGTCGGAGGGGTCCCGCCGTCGCAACGTGTAGAAGTCGATGCGCTCCGCGGCCAGGTGCATCTCTGCACGGACCAGGCGATGGACCCAAGTCGGGGCGACGGGATAGGTGTGGCCCAGCAGCTGAACGTCGCCGCGGTCGTTGGTGCGGCGGAGAAAGATTATGCGGCCCTGCAGGGGGCGCTGGAGATCGAGAGTCCAGTCTGCCGGAAACAGGCGCCGGGGCGGAGCCGCCTCGAGGCGGGGAGCGGACCGGCGCCGCAGGGCCGCGATGAACTTGGCCGATTGGGTCTGCAGGGCCGCGAGCGAGACATGTTCGAAGCGGGCCCAGACCTTGGCGTGCCAGCGGCCGTTGAAGTTCTCAATCGCGGCTTGGAAGCCGGTCTCCCGAGGCGGAGCGAACACCGGCACGACCGCCAGGCTCAGGCAGATCCGGACCACCCGGCCGATGCTGTTGGGATGCGTGTGCGTGCCCTGAAAGCGGGTGTCGTTGCGAACTGCGCGTAGGCGGGCAACCCGACGCTGCGCCAATGCTCCAGCAAAGATTCGACCGCTGTTTTCGCGGTGATTTCGCTGCGCGGCCAGGAAGCGGCCAGGCCGCCATGCAGCGACATCGCGTTGAGCACTTCGACATCCGTCCCGCCCCGGATGACCAATCCGGCCACGATGTCGAAGCTGTCGAGTTCCGTCTCACGCCGGGCCACTGCCGGCAGATACCACCCGGGCGGCGGGGCCGGCCGCCGCGTCCGCCGATGCCCATCCAATGCGCCCCGGCGCTCCAGCACCCGACCAATGCTCCGGACCGAGGGAAGCACACGCGGTTCCTGGTTCAGCAGCTCGCGGCGAATGGCCACGGCCCCGTACTCGCCAAGGTCACTGGTCGCTTTCAGTTCGCGGCGCAGGTGCAGCACGAGATCCTCGGTCTCGACCGGCAGGCGGTTGGCTGCGGGCCGGCAGCCAGTCGGATGATCCTCCCAGTCCACCCGATCCAGGCGCTCGCCCGCAGCGCGGCCGACCCGCAGCTGCACGGTCGCCAGGCTCACGTCGCACTGCTGAGCGACCGCACGCATCGATGCCCCGCCACGTACCGCCGCTACCATTCCCGGGCGTCGCGCCCCTCGCGAGCTTCTTGTCTCATGCCGTCCTCCTCCTCTACCGTTTTCTCAGCACTATACCGACCCGCGAATGCTGACACTCAAGTGACCTGCGAATGCTGACACCTGGCCATTAACGTCATCTCTGCGGGGCACCGGGCAGCGACGGACATCCGGTCCGACCGCGAACCCTAGCCTGGCACCCGGGCACACTAGCAGCGTCGGGGAGAAGGCGAGCGGTAGCACCCACAATAGCCCTCCGGCCTCGGCTCATCCTGCTGCCGCCGGTGCTGCTGCTGGTGTACAACACGCCCGAAGACACGGGCCTGCGGCCCGACGGCGACGCGGCGCCCGCGCAGCCGCAGGGCCTGAGCGCCCTCGACGGCCTGGCGCTGCGCGCGGCGCTGCGCACGCCGACCTTTTACCTGCTCACCGCGGGCTGGCTCGCGGTCTCGATGCTGGTGACCACGCTGCACTTCTACCAGGTGTCGATCCTCACCCTACAAGGCATCGAGGCCGCGATCGCCGCGCGCGTGTTTCCCGTGTCGGCGCTCACCATGGATCCGGTGCGACGGCAAGGGCCGAGGAAGGCTCAGGAACGATCTTGAGGAGGGGGGCCGCTCTGTCGGTATCCCCCCCCAGCTGCGGCCATTCGGCGCTCACGCTGAGCGGTCGCAGCGAGCGGAGCTATAATGCGGCGCCGCCGCGCTCAGCAAAGTTCAACAGCATGTGGGACAACTCCTTGCTCGCCTCGACCTGTCCTACACATGGAAGTGTTCAACATATCTAGCGCTTCGGAGTGGAGCCTCACATACTCGGACGTTTCTGACTGTGACGGAAAACATTACGGTTCCGACATTCCCGGAGTGTGTCCTAACGCCAAGTACCTAATAAGGATGAGGCCTCGAAGGAGGGCGTAAAAATTGCAGACACTTTCGACGTGCGCTGACTAACCGATCGAGGGTCAACCCGTCTCGGATACGAGGTGCAATACATGAGAGTTCCGTTGGCTGGTGTTCTCGGATGGCCCATGGTGGTGATGGTCGTTATTATGGCCTTGACGGGCCCTGCCGCGGCGGGCGTCGTCTTCGGGGTGGACAATTTCAATGGTGGAGTGCTGAGCAACTGGTCGTCGGGGAGCTTCACGCTCGGCGTCGATACGACGCCCAGCGGCCAGAACTTCCTGGGGATTGGCGGTGACAGTTCCAACTTCGGATTGACGAACGGTTCCGTGACCCTCACCGTGCCAACAGCTGCGGCCCACACGAGCGCGACGGCCCTGTTCCGGCTCTACGTGATCCGTTCAATGGACGGTGATGAGCCCTTCAGCGTTAGCGGGGACGGCACGGATCTCATCAATCCAGACGCCCTGTTCAGCAATCTCGGCACCAGCACGTGTACGGACAATGTGAGCGCCGGCTGCACCAACATCAAGGCCGTCATCGCGCCGGCCGGGACGGTGGGTCCCGTGGTGGCGGCCTTGGGCTTCACTCCGCTCAACTGCTGCGCTGTGGGCGACACCTATTACGACCTCACACTGACCTTCCCACACTCGGCCGCCAGCCTTGCGCTCGTCTTCTCATATGGCGGCCTACAAGATCTTAATGACGAGAGCTGGGGGCTGGACAATGTCGCGGTGCAGACGAACGCAAGCATCACGGAGCCCCCGCCGTCCGGGGTGCCCGCACCGGCTACCCTGTGGCTTCTCTGCCTCGGTGTCGTCGGGCTGGCCGTGGCGACACGAAACCTGCGGAGTCCGCGCGACTCCAGCCAATCGTAGTTCCCTGCACGTCTCGTGGGCGCCAGCATGCTCCGGCGCCCACGCTGTTTTTCCGGGCTGCGTGGTACCAGACGCCGCCTTGGGCCTAGTCAGTCCCGCCGGGCCAGAACCGACCCCTTGAGGTCCCGGCGATGTTTGCGAGGCGAAGAGTGCCAGGAGCTTTCCTCGACCAACTTGCATCGGGCGTGCTTGCGCGGAAATCATACCCGCCGACTCCCTGTGCTCCTCTAGCCCGGATAATTCACGAGCGATGAGACAAAAGAGCCACCGAGTCTCGCCAGCGTGCTATAGAAGCCGGTGCTGGTCACTTCGACGCACGAATGAGAGGAGACTCGATGGCTACAGACTCTATAGCGCAAGCGCATAGGAAGCATTAACCTCATCTCCGCGGGGCAACGGGCAGCGACGGACATCCGGTCCGCCCGCGAACCCTGGCCTGGCACCCGCGAACGCCAGCAGCGTCGGGGAGAAGACGAGCGGTGGCACCCGCGATAGCCCTCCGGCCTTTGACCACGGGCTCAGGCCTTGAAATCCGACATCGCGACCGAAGCAAACCCTGATACCGGCCCGCATGTGATAGCTCGGGGTCTGACCCCCGTCCGCTCTTGAGCTGCGTTCGCTAAACCGCGCGAAATATGTGCCTGCCCCGCCGGCGGGCTGTTATCCTTCGCCCGTGCGAATCTGGGCGCCCCGAGCCGCCAACCCATGCGGAGAGACGCCGGCGTGACCGAGGTGTGTCGAGACACGGACGAATCGGTCGAGATCGAGCGGTTGGCCCAGGCTCTCTTGCACGGGCCCATGCTAGAGGAGGACCCGCCGACCACGCCCGGCGCTTTCTCGCGGCCGGTGCGGTGGCTTGTGACCTTTTTCATCGCGTATCACGCCCTGCTCCTGCTCGTCTACAACACGCCGGCCACGGGACTGACCCGCGGCCTGCACTACACCTTCGACCGCTACCTGCAGATGCGGTCATACATGGCGGCGACGGGCAACGTGCAGAGCTGGGCGCTGTTCGCGCCGGATCCGGCACGCGTGAACACCTTCGTGAGGGTGTTCCTCCAGGACGGCGCGGGCGAGGTCCGCGACCTCGCGTACGACATCTACGGGCGCCGGCGCCATCCCTACCTCTTCTACGACCGGCTCGCCAAGATCAACCGCCGCCTGGTAGAGGACTCGCGGTATCTGGAGCCGTACGCCGCCTGGGTATGCCGCGACTGGGAGCGCGCGCGGGGTGGGCAGCCCGCGCGTGCCGTCCGCCTGCTCGAGACCGCGACCCGCATCCCGCCGCCCGAGGTCGCCTTTCATGAGATGGGCTACGATCCAGAGCGCCTGCCGCTCCTCATCGGGCAGGGCTTCACCTTCGAGTGCCAGGCCCTGGCCTATGGACAGCTCCCCGACGGGATCAGACAGCGCCACGGACTGCCTCCCGCGGCGCCGGACACCATCCTTCGCGCCGGACAGCGCACATGGTGGACGGACAAGCAGAGGCTCGGCGGCCCGGGGCTCGGGCCGGCGACGGCACCCGAACGGGCTCCCCAAGCCGAAGGGCGGATCGAATGACAGAGGGAGCCGGCCTGTCCACCGCGACGGCCAACCTGGCGGCGGACGCGCTGCTGGTCGCCCTGGCGCTCGTCGTGCTGTTCTTCCTGGTCCGCCACGAGATCTGGGCGCGGGTCTTCTTGACCCGCGTGGACCCCCGGCCGGCCGGCCTGCTGCGCATCGCCTTCGGGCTGGTCGTCCTGTGGACCTGGCTCGGCCTCGGCCCGCACCTGCGCCTGCTCTTCACCGACGAGGGACTGTGGCTCACGGAGCAGGCTCGGCAGCGCTTCGGCGGGCCGCTTGGCTACGCCTGGGATCCGGAGCACGGGTTCGAGCACTGGTGGAAACTCTTCGAGGCCCTGCTCGGCGCCTTCTCGGTCCTGCACCTCCGCAGCGATCCCCCGTTCGTCACGGCGCTGTACGCGGCCGCCCTTCTGAGCCTCGCCCTGATGGTCCTCGGCGTGTGGACGCGGCTCAGCACGGTCGCGAGCTGGCTGCTCCTGCTTCAGCTCTACGGGTACAGCACCATCTTCTACAACGGGGGCGATTTCGTGGTGCAGGTCTTCCTCTTCCTCGGGATGTTCTGCCGCTGGGGCGAGGCCTACTCGATCGACAGCCTGCGGCGGCGCCGGCGCGCAGTTGCCGAGGGCCACACCTCCGCGCTGCCCGCTCCGCGCCCCATCCCGGCGTGGCCGCTGCGGCTGATGATGCTGCAGCTCGCGATCATCTACTGCGCCACGGGTCTGCTCAAGAGCGGACCGACCTGGCGCGAGGGAACGGCGCTCTACTACGCGCTCAACTTGGACCACTTCTACCGTGTGCCGGCCCAGGGCCTGGTGACCTGGCTCCAGCTCCTCGGGGTCCTGCCGCTGCTCACCTGGCTCACGCGCGGGTGGGAGGTACTCTTCCCGCTGGCCGTGGTCGGCGTGGCGGTACGCGGCTACGAGGCCGATCGCCGGGCCGGCCGCTGGATCGCGCCGCCCCGCTGGCGACAGGCGCTCTCCTGGGTGGCCGTCACGGCGGCCTGGTGCCTCACCGCCTACGCGCTCGGCCTCGCGTGGAGCGGGCGCCCCGGCCCAACCCGCTGGGTCGTCACCGGCGGCATCGCCGTGACGCCTGCGCTCGCCGGCCTCCTCGGCGCGCTCGCGCGCCGCCGCTGGCCCCGCGCATTCCAGGCGGTCCTGCGCTGGCTGCTCGGCACGGGCCTCTGGCTGGGCTTCGGCGTGGCGCTTCACCTGGGTATCAACGCGGGCGTGAACGTCGGCACCTTCGCCGAGGTCATGCTCGCCGTCTACCTCGCCTGGCTCACCGCGTCCGAACTGGCGGCCGTCCGGCGCTTCCTGCTCTCCGGCCCCTGCCGTCCAGGCGAGGGCGGGAGGCCGGTGCGCGCCGGGTTGGTGCGCTGGCTCCTCGCGCCCCCGGACCGGCTGCGCTTCCGCGCCGCCGGCCCCACCGCCATCGTTCGCTACCGCCCAGACCGGCGCGGCATTCACCAGGCCGCCACGCTGCGCCTCTGGGACTCCGCACAGCGCCTGCGCTTCGCGGCCGATCCCGCCCTTGCGCCGGAGGTGCTCGACGTGGAGGTCCATGGGGCCGGCGGCCGGCTGACGGGGAAGGCGGCGGTGGGTTCCCTCGCGAGCGTGCTCCCGGGCCTCTCGTGGCTCCGTCCCCTGTCGCGAATGCCGGGTCTCGCCCGCCCGGCGCAGTGGCTGGCCCTCCGGCTCCTGGGGGCAGCCCCGTAGCCGCGGAGAGAAAAAGAGAGCGCCGAGGGGGGGGCCGTCCCTCGGCGCTCGATGGTTACGCCTTACGATTCCGGCTCTGGAACCTTAGCTCCGGAACCTCCGCAGCAGGCCGGCACCGAGGAGACCCGCACCCAGGAGCACCAGCGCCGCAGGCGCCGGGACAGTCCCACCGTCCGTCACGATACCTCCGTCCGTGATCCTGGCATCGAGGATGCCGAGAGAGATAATTTCACATCCGGTCGCGAATGGGGCGGCGTTACAGTCGACACCTGCGGCGGGGCGAGTCTCGAACACCGTAAACGCCGGGACGAATGAAGTAAAACGGTTATGCGTCGGGAACCCGTTAATCATTGCGTTCGTAATACCGATCGCATCACCGGCGTTGGTTGCGTCAAAACCCGAAGAGCCCGAAATTGGCGCTCCGCTGGCAACTGCCCCGGGCGGCAAGAAGTCATAATACGTCGCGAGGTCTGCTCCAGTATTGGCGTAAATGTCGCCGCCTGCGTTGAAGAAAGACGCAATCTGGGCCGAGAAGCCGTTAATGGCATTCGACCCTGCGGTCGTGAGCGCGCATCCGCCACAGTTTACGTGCGAGGCAATAAAAAGCGCATCTTTCCCAAGCAATGCCGCGGCGAAGGCTGCCCCGTCCGCAAAGCTGATCGGATCGGCAATAGTGACCGTACCAAAGCCCGCGGGCGACAAGGTACTGCCGACACCGGTTGTTCTAAGCAGAAGAATGTCGTAGTCGGCTGCAGCAATCGGCGTAGCCCCACCTCTTAGAAAATCGAGAATGAGCGATTCGTAGCCATTCTGGCCGCTGTGAAAGTCCACGTCGTGCCCGGTCAGATAGACGTTACCTGCCTCCGCACTTCCCGCGAATACGCCCTGGCCCACCAGCGCCAGGGTCAGCGCCGCTACTCCGAGCACTTTGCCGAATATTCTGATCCCCACTATGGCCCCTCCTCTAGGGTGGCTTGTTTCTCAACTGCCGTTGGCATGCGCACATCGTGCACGCGTTGTGCCAAGCATTATGGTGTAGCAGAATCAAGCAATTACTGCGCGCCTGGAGGGTCCGTATATTGGGAATGTCAAGTCTGTCGACGGTGGGCCCCCGGCAGGGGGTCGGATCAGCCATTCCGCCTCGTGCCGCGGCCCGGTACCAGCGGCCAGGGCCCATGGTGGGACGGGCAGGCGCGCGACGGTGGGCCCGGCAGGGCGCCCCCTATGGGGCTGATTTCGCACGAGATGTTCGAGCGCGACCGTGCGGTACAATCCCACCGTCATCTCCGTCCTCACCCGTCCAACTGTTGGGCAACTCCACATCAACCGCCGGGAAGGTGTAAACGAGGCCGACGGCTCCCCGGCTCCCCGACTCCCCGGGCATCTGAAAGGGCTTGCCCGGGGCGGAGTCGAGACTGTACTCCTGTAGGTAGTCCCCATGGACAGGCTCATCCCGACCGGCTCTCCGCTCTGGACCGCCCCGGCCCGCTGGGGGCATCTGATCGCCTTCGGACTGTCCGTCCTCCTCTTCGGCGGCGGTCTCGTCACGGGCCTCGCCTACAGGCTCCACACGTCGGGAGCCCTGCCGGGCATCGGCCTTGACTACCTCGCGGAAGGCGACCGGTATGCTCTGGCTGGAGACGCCAGCGCCGCCGCCCGCGTGTACCGCCGGGCGGCGGCGCTGGCGCCGGACGATGACCAGGCCCTGTTCCGTCTCGGCATGGCCGCGCGGCGGCTGGGGGACAGCCGCCAGTCCGTCGATGCCTTCGAGCGAGTGCTGCGGCTGAACCCACGGCACGCGCCGGCCCACTTCATGCTGGGCGCCGCCTATCTCGAACAGGGCGATCTGGAGCGAGCCGCCCGGCACGCCGCCGCGGCCCGGCGACTCAGGCCGGACCTGGCCGACAGCCACGCGCTGCTCGGCGCCGTGGAGGCGCGGCGCGGGAACCGCGATGCGGCGATCCAGCACCTCCGCCAGGCCCTTCGAATCGACCCCTACCACGAGCGCGCCCGCAGCGAGATCGCGGCCCTGGGCCAGGAGGCGGAGCGGCGATGAGCGCGACGGCGCGCGCGCTGCTGGGCCGGGCCTTCATCCACCCGGCGGTGGACTACGCGATCATCGGCGGCGGCTGGAGCGTGCTGGCGACGGCGGTCCTCCTCTACCGCCCGTCACTGACCACCCGGCTGGATCCGGCCGTCCTGGCCTCCCTCATCCTGATCGTCAACAGCAGCCACTTCGCCGCCTCGACGGTCAGGCTCTACAGCCGTCCGGGGGCCCTGCGCGAGCTGCCGTTCCTGACCATGACCTTCCCCCTGGTCGCGCTGCTGGGGCTGACCGCGAGCGTGGCCTATCCCGAGCTGCTGGGGCGGCACTTGCAGGCCCTCTATCTCACCTGGTCGCCCTTCCATTATGCGGCGCAGACCTACGGGCTCGCCGCCATGTACTGCCACATCTCCGAAGTGCGCCTGTCGGCGAGGAACCGGTGGCTGCTCTGGCTCGCATGCATGGCGCCGTTCACCCGGTCCTTCCTCGGCGCCACCGGCTCCGGGCTCGGCTGGTTCGTCCCCCGCGAGTGGATCGCCGGCCTGCCCCTGGTGCCGCAGGCGCTGGAAGCCCTCACGCTCCTGCTCCTCGTACTGACGTTCGTCTTGCCGTTGGTCCTCGCGCTCCGCGTCTACCGGGGCGGCCGCCAGGTGCTGCCCCTGACCGTGGTGCTTCTGATGGTGTCGAACGGCCTGTGGTGGACCGCGCTGGACGCGCTCGGCGCCTTCGTGCTGGCGACGATCGCGCACGGCCTGCAGTACCTCGCGATCGTCCTCGTCTACCACGTGCGCGACCGCGTCCGCGAGCCCGGCAACCGCCACGGCTGGCTCATCCACTCGGCAGCCTTCTACGGGACCTGCCTGGTCCTCGGCTATGGGCTCTTCTACTGCTGGCCCTGGGCCTTCGTGTGGGCCGGCGCCGGCCTCGCGGAGAGCATGCTGATGGTGGTGGCCACGATCAACGTGCACCACTTCGTGGTCGATCGGTACATCTGGCGCTCGCGGAGCGCCGGCAACGCGCGGACCCTGGCGGACGCGGCGCGCGCTGCCTGACCATTGCCCGCCGCCAGCCGCCGGCTCGGGATCCACCCGCTCGCACTGGCTCCTCCGCCTGGCCTCTGTGCTCTCGGGCGCGGGGCGCTCGGCTTCGAGCTCCTCTGGGTGCGCCCGAGGTCAGGGGTCGGTCTGGGGTCAGGTCTTGAAATCCGACATCGCGACCGAAGCAAGCCCTGATATCCGCCCGCATGTGATAGCTGAAGGTCTGACCCCCCCCCCCCCGGCTCTCCGTGGCGCCCCGGAGCTGCGCGAGGTTCGCCGACCCGGAGAGCAGGAACCAACCCGGACGCCGGTCGCGGTCCACATCGCGCTTGGGCGCCGTCAGCAGCTCCGCGCACCGCTGCGCCTCGTTCACGGTGAGCGGCCCGTCCACGCGCACGAAGCCTTCCGGGTGGCGACGGGCCGCCTCGAGCTGCGCGAACTTGTCGAGGCTCGCATAGGTCCGGCTGGCCGGCCCGGGCTCGTGCCGGCGGTATGGACGGTCCTGTCGCGGGAACCGGGTCCTGGAGGCGATGAGCGGAAGTCCAGACAGGGGTCAAGTCTTGAACTATCACCTGCGAGTGGGTATCAGGACTTGGTTCGGTCGCAATGTCGGATTTCAAGACCTGACCCTGTGGGCCCGTGGGCCAGCAAGGTGTCGACGGAATTTCCACAATCGAGCCCGGGTCGGCGCCCCGCCGCTTCAACTTTGCGGATACATGATCTTTCTCCAGTTGGCCCTTTCCTTGCTCAGACTGAAGGCCAATTGATGTCTGAAGGCGCTGGGGCTCCTGGCGCCTAGAGAGGAATTCCAATACTATGAGGCCACGCATCTGGAGGAAGTCACGCATTTGGGCGGGCACCATCGCCGCCCTGCTTCTGGCCGCCGCCCCGATATCAACGGCCGGCCCCATCTTTCTCACCGGCCACGATCCCGACTTCCACGCCCCGGGCTCGGCGGGCGCGGCGAACCTGCTCCGCTCCGGCCTTAGCTTCGTCACCGGAGGTACATTCGACGACGGCGTCGCGACCAAGTTCCTCTGGGTCGAGTCCCGCATCGCGACACCGGGCGGCCATCTCATTGGCGAGAATGGCCTCGTCGCGCTCGGGCTGGCGCTCGGGACGAACTACGACCGCGTCAATGCCGCCGAGTTCGCGACTGCGAGTCTCTCCGGCTACACCGCGATCGCGATCGCCTCGTCCTTCGGCGGCCTGCTGACGCGCGCAGAGCTCGACGCGCTCATCGCCCGGTCCACCGACATCAAGAACTTCATCAATGCCGGCAGAGGGCTCCTGGCCCTGTCCGAGTGCTTCCCCTGTGGAGCGAATCTCCTTACCGGCTCAACGCCGCCGGACCTCTTCGGCTTCCTGCCAGTCGATGTGTCTTCCATCGCGCCGTCCCCCCCCTTCACGGTCACTCCCGAAGGAGCGGCGGCCCCGTTCGGCCTGGTCAACACCGACGTCAACGACCCGACCCACAACTCGTTCGGGCTCATCGGGGGGCTCACGCCGCTGGACCGAGACACGGGCAGCCAAGCGACGACCCTCGCCGGCGATGTACGGATCGACGACGGCGGCTTCTGCGGTACTCCGACCACGCCACCCTGCTCGACGGGAGTGCCCTCCCCCGGCGGCTTCGCGCTGATCGCGACGGGCCTGCTCGCCCTCGCGGGGATCGGACGGGCGCGCAAGCGCAGCCAGAAGTAACCGGCTCGACGGTCGAGATCGACACCGCGGGCGCCGGGAGGACATCCTGGCGCCCGCGGTGTTTCCTGCGGCCGGTGCGATGCGCCCAAGCACGCCCGTGCCCCGCCCTTGCTCAAGCCGGGCAGAGTCCTCTGGGCGCCTTCAGCCGGTCGGATGGCCTCGGGTGGGTCCTGAGCCAGGCCGACCAGAGCCTCGCCGACCTCTCCCGCGCCAGCCGATCGAGAAGCGCCATCGTGGCCCGGCATCCGCCGGCGCCGCCGGCCACCCGCTCGAGCAGGTCGAGGGCGAACCGATCCGCCGCTCGGCGGTGCGCAATTCCCGGCGCGCCGTGAAGTGTCCGAGCTGCACGTGCCCGATCTCGTGAGCCAGCGCCGCCTGGAGCTCCTCGGGGGGCATCGCCGTGAGCGCTTCTTCCGTGACGACCAGGGCGAACCTGTACTGCGGGTGCGGCGCCACTCCGAGGTTGATCGCACGGACAGGTAGGATGCCCAGGGCGACCGCACAGCCATCTGCGGGCCGGCGCGCGCTGGGGCATGTTCGCCGCGCACTCCGAGCCCAGAAACCACAAGAGCCCCAGCAGAAAGACCGATGCTCGTCGCATACGGGCCAGCATACCCGCAAGCCTGACGGACAGCCCTGATCCACCGCGTGTGAAAGTTTTGGCGCGTGTGAAAGTTTTGGCGCGTGGACAAGTTTCAGCACACGGATGATTGCCGTCTGTCACGTCTGACCGATTTCGCTGACCAATCACCCGTGGCTCGGGTCTTGCTCTCTCGGACGACCGAGATGACCAGCGATCTGCGGTGTGCAGATGTATTCGAGGGCTGTTCCTATGTGGAGGAGGGAGCGGATGTAGTGCTCCCCCGAAATCAAGCCACCAGTTGACCCTCTTGCGCCCGATGTTCGCGCGGGCTCCGATAGCCCAGCGCCTGGTGCGGGCGCGCTTCGTTGTCCAGCGGATCCACGCGGCGATCGCGCGGCACGCCGCCGCGACGCTCGGGAACAGGGGCTGCCAGCCGCATGCCTCTTTGAGGCTGCGGAAGAAGCGCTCGATCATGCCGTTCTGCTCCGGCGTGTTCGGCGTGATGCACTCCTGCCGCAGCCGATCGTCGCGACAGGCCGCCCGGCTCTGGCGCCCCTGCACCCGGGGCCGGGGGGTCGCCGGCCGTTGATGCACGAACCACCGTTGGAGCTTTTGGATCCGAGACACCGTCTTTGGCGTGATCCGCTGTCCCTGCCGAAAGCGGAGCAGGGCCCAGAGCCGGCGTTCCGAGACGCGGGGGTAGGCCGCTTTCAACTCTCCGAGAGCTCCCCGGGGAAAGGGCGGTGCTTCGCGGCCTCCTTCAGGATGTCGAGGTCGAGAACAAGTTCACCGATCTTCTGCTTCAGCTTCTCGATGTGCTCGTCCTTGAGCGCCTCCTCGTCCTTCGGGCGGGCCCGCAGCCCGTTCTCCGCGGCCAGCAGAACGCGCTCCTGCCAGTCCTTGGACCTATCCCGGTGAGCCCGTGCGTGCGGGCTGCCTGCGGCACGGAGGTCTCCCCCGTTCAGAATGCTCACGACCAGGGCCACCCACCGCTTGGCCGTCCAGCGCTGGACCTCTTCGGGAGCGGCGTTGGCCATCGCTGTCCACCTCCTACCGTGATCGACTCACGGCGTGTGAGTGGACTCAACTTCGAGGGGACCAGGATACGTCCACGCCAGGGGTCCTCCGCGCTCCCGCACCGGTCGCGAGATGTCCGGTGTGCCGAGTCACTTCGATCGCGCTCGCCACCGATGAAAGACAAGTGCTTGAAGAAGAGACAGGATCGCGAGGGTCGCATCGTTGACGATATAGACTGAGATGAACCGCCCGGTGAGGGCGCGGAGGGCGAGGATCAGCGCCGTACCGACGGCGAAGTTGGCCAGGAAGAAGATCACGACGAGCCCGAGGCACTCCAGCGTCTCCGTGACCGCCCCCCGCAGGTCGCCTCGGCGCAGGCCGGCGAACCGCGTGGCAGCGAGATATGCGCCCAGCGAGGTCAGGCCGACGATGAGCACGAGGCTGATGGAGGACATAGCGGTCTGACCTCAGAGGGCGCCAGCGAGCCGGTAGTACATCCAGGCGGCCAGCTCGCTGAGGATGTCGCGCAGGAGGCCGAGCCGTGACTCGGGATCCGACGGGCCGGTCGCGGCCGTGGGCGCGGGCAGCACGGTGAAGCCGGCTCGCTCCATCACGGCCCGCGCCCGGGGCATGTCGATTGGATCCGCGACGAGGAGGATGCGCCGGCGGCCGAGCGGGAGCAGGAGCCTGCGGAGCTGCTCGGCCTCTCCCTTGGTGGTGTTCGTCGAAGCGACGCGCAGGATCGCCCCGGAGGGCACCCCGAGCCCCTGCGCGAGGCGCGCCCGCGCGTGCGTTTCCTCCGCCGAGCCGCAGAACACCAGGACCGGGGCGAGGCCGTCGCCGTAGAGGCGAATTCCGTAGAGCGTCCGCCGGAGCGATCGGTTGGTCAAAACGCCATCGGTGTCGGCGCCGCCGCGGCCCAGGACGACGATGGCGTCCGCGGGCTCCAACATCGCCAGGCCGGCCATCCAGATGTTGAGACGGTTGGCGAGAGGCGTGAAGGCCGCGACGGCGAACAGGAGCAGGCCGACGAGGCCGAGGAGTCGAATGCCGCGCATCGGTCGGCGGTCAGGAACAGGCGCGTGAGCAATCCCGTGGACGTCCACCTTCGGCGGTCCGATGGGCAGAGGCTAGCACAGCGCCCGCCCGAGATCCCAATCATCTACTCCCGTGCTTCCGCCGGCTCTTGGCCGAGCGCATGGAGGCAGACGGCAGCGTGAACACTGCATCGAGCAGGGATGGTGCGCGCGGGCACCATGCCGGGGCGATCAAGTTAGGCGTTTACGGGTTCGCTGGCGCCAGCGGCGCCGGGCAGCTCCCCGGAATCAGTTCCCCGTTGACGCTCACGTCCACGCGCCCGCTCTTCCTAACTCAGTCATTGTCCCGGGAAAAAAAAAGCGCCCACCCTGGAATTCAGGATGGGCGCTTCTAACTCGGCGGAAAGAAGATAAACTACGCTTTGTAGCGCCGACGCAATACCGCTACTAGTCCAACCAAACCAGAGCCGAGCAGGAGCAGCGTGCTAGGCTCGGGAACCCCTGTCCCCCCACCTCCACCAACCGTGAAGCTGAAGTCGTCCCAGCCCAACCCGGCTGCGTCCGTGATCGAGTGGATGCGGATGCGGGTGATGTTATTGAAGGCGCTCAAGTCCACCGGGTTGGGAAGAGAAGAGTTCCCGTCGCCGACGGCGCCTACGGTGGACGTGAACACACCGCTCACGAAGACGTCCACCAGGGCGTTGACGCCAGAATTATTGTCGCCAACCTCGAGGAACGTGAGACTGCTAACCGGATTTGTGAAATCCACGATCGTCTCGTGCACGCAATCGATGCCGCCGCCGGTCGCCCCCGTGCAGATAAAGTTCGGCAGCGATGATCCAAGACTCTGGGCTGTGATTCGGTTCACGAAGCCCGCGGTGGAGGAGAAGGTCGCTTCCGGGAACTGGTTAGTGACGACCGCGCCATCAGCCAGAAGGTCGAAATCGATCACCACCGCACTAGCCGATCCAGCGCCTAGCAGCACCGAGAACACGCCCATGACACCCATGAGGAGTGCCAACGTTATGCTTTTTAGTCGTATCATTTGGTTGCTGCTCCTTTTAATATGACGTATGCGTGGAAACATAAAGGCCCTTTCCCCTTTTCTCAAGCCTCCGGCATTCTAACCTGCCGTGGACTGCAGAAGTGATGCCAGCTTTCTCTTCCCTTCTTTTCTCTTTACTCTAACTCCTCGATATCGTGTGACATTCCTGCCTCGTCGGGAGGCCTCTTGCGCTCTCTGATTCCAGCTTTCAAAATTCGACTCTCTTGAAATTGTAAAGTTTTCTTACAGAATCAGGGCCGTCTGTCAGGGAATTCGCCAAGACCGTCCGGAGTTGAAACTGAGAGGGGCTTCCCCCCGAGGACTCGTGATGCTTCCTCCAGGTGCTTTGGCTCATTTTTCTGCGCCGTTTGCCCAGCAGCTCGTCATGTCCCTGCTGTTTTTGCTATCGCTCAGGAGATCAAAACCGAGACGTTCAAATTTGCAAGAATTCCGACAAGGGGGGATGTCCTGGGAGCTGGGAGGTAAAAGGGAGTACTCGGAATCGGCTCGCCACCGAGCGACACCACCGGCAAATGAGTGATCTCCACCCTCGGTCCCTTGGTATCCACAGCGTAGCGCCACACGCGCCCCGCAGCAATAACGGTCCCGGCCGTCCTGCTCCTGACACGCCCGCCTCCGTGTCCAGTTCACCCTCATTTCCCTGAGCCGCTCCCCAGTAGAAGCAGGTAGAGGTCGAGGAGATTGGTGTTGGTCGGCCCGGTGACCACGAGGTCGCCGAGACGGGCGAAGACCGGGTTCGAGTCGTTGTCCGCGAGCCGGGCCGCCGGGTCAACGCCTTGCGCGCGGGCGCGCGCCGCGCTCTCACCGTCGGCGATGGCGCCGGCCGCATCGGTCGGCCCGTCGGTGCCGTCGGTGCCGGCGGCCAGGAGGACCGAGTCCTTCATGCCTTCGATCGCGAGCGCCGCAGCCAACGCGAACTCCTGACAGCGACCGCCGCTGCCCCGCCCCTGCACCGACACCGTTGTCTCGCCTCCCGCGATCACGCAGGCGGGCGGCGCGACGGGCCCGGTGCCCGCTCGGATCGCCTGCGCCAGCTCGACGAAGCCCCTCGCGGCCTCCCGCGCCTCGCCCTCGAAGGCCCGCGTGAGCACATAAGGCGTAAGGCCGAGCGCCCGCGCCCGCGCCGCCGCGGCGTCCACGACCAGGGCGTTGTTGCCGATCACCGTGTTCCTGACGCGCGCGAAGAGCGGGTCGCCCCGCTTGGGCGTCTCGGGGATCTCCCCGCGCGCTCCCCGCTCCAGTCTCAGGATCACGGCGGCGGGCGCGCGGTCGCGAAGGCCGAAGCCGTCCAGGATGGCAAGTGCTTCGGCGAACGTGGAGTCATCAGGCGTCGTCGGACCCGAAGCAATGACGTCGAGGGGGTCGCCGACCACGTCGGAGAGGAGCAGCGCCTCAACGCGGGCCGGCGCCGCCGCGCGGGCCAGCTGGCCGCCCTTGAGCAGCGAGCAGTGCTTCCGGACGGCGTTGAGCTGGTTGATGGTGGCGCCCGCTGCCAGGAGGAGGCGTGTCACCGCCTGCTTGTCGGCGAGCGTGATCGGAGGCGCCGGCGCCGGCGTCAGCGCGGAACCGCCGCCCGAAACGAGGGCCAGCACAAGGTCGTCACCCACGGCGGATTCCACGAGGGCGCGGATCTCACGCGCCGCCTGAGCCCCCCGCTCGTCGGGCACCGGATGCCCTGCCTCGACCAGCCGGACGCGGCGGGTCGGCGCCGTGTAGCCGTCCTTCACCGCGACGAGACCGTCCGTGATCCGGTCACCCCAAGCCTCCTCGACAGCCGCGGCCATAGCGCCCGAGGCCTTCCCGGCTCCGACGACGAGAACTCGTCCGCGGTCGGGAGGCGCGATGTCGGCAAGGGCCCGCGAGACGAGGGGGCGCACGTCTCCGGCGGCGAGGGCGGCGTCGAAGATGGAGCGGGCGGACTCCCTGAGGGTCAACGGCGAAGCTTTTGGAGCCGCCGGCCCGCCTCGATGAGCATGTCGTCGGTCTTGGGGAAGCAGAAGCGGATCTTGGTGCGCCCGAGGTCCTTGGTCGAGTAGAAAGACGAGCCCGGCACGGTCGCGACGCCGATCTCCTTGACGAGGAACATGGCGAACTCGTGGTCGTCGGCGCACCCGTACTCGGGCAGCCAGTGGGCGACGTCGGTCAGGATGTAGTAAGCGCCCTTGGGGTTGTACGCCTTGAAGCCCGCTTCCTCCACCTTGCCGAAGAGCAGATCGCGTCGCGCCTGGTAGCTCTCGCGCAGGTACACGTAGTAGGAATCGGGGAGGTTGAGCGCCGTGACGGCGGCTTCCTGCAGCGGGTGGGGCGCTCCCACGGTGATGAAGTCGTGCGCACGGCGGATGCCCACGGACAGCTCCGCGTTGGCGACGGCGTAGCCGATACGCCAGCCGGTGACGGAGTACGACTTCGAGATCCCCGAGATTGTAATGGTCCGGTCGGCCATGCCCGGCAGCGTCGCGATGGGGATGTGCGTCTCCCCGTCGTAGAGGATGTGTTCGTAGATCTCGTCGGTGATGGCGAGGAGGTCGTGCTCGAGGCACACGTCGGCGATGAGCTGGAGCTCGGCCCGGGAAAAGACCTTGCCCGAGGGGTTGTTGGGGCTGTTGAAGATGATCGCGCGCGTGCGCGGTGACACGGCCTTCCGCAGCCTGTCGGCATCGAACGAGAAGTCGGGCGGCTCGAGCGGCACGTAGACGGGCTCGGCCTGCGACATGATGCAGCCCGGCCCGTAGTTCTCATAGAAGGGCTCGAAGATGATCACCTCGTCACCCGGGTTGAGCACTGCCATCAGCGTGGCCAGCATTGCCTCGGTGGATCCGCAGCACACGGTCACGTTGCGGTCCGGGTGGACCTCCATGCCGTAGAACCTGCGGTACTTGTCCGCGATGGCCTGCCTCAGCCTGGGCGTGCCCCAGGTAATCGCGTACTGGTGGAAGTCGCCGTCGATGGCCCGGTGGGCGGCTTCGATGATCTCCTTGGGCGGCGGGAAGTTCGGCATCCCCTGGGCGAGATTGATCCCGTTGTGCTGGTTGTTGATGCGGGTCATCTCGCGGATGACGGACTCGGTGAAGCCCTGGACGCGCTTTGAGATCACGGCAGGACGACGTCCCGCTCGATGGGGTCGACCGTGATGCCCTGCTTGCGGAGCCAAGCGACACCGAGCTCGAGCTTATCTTGTGGTCCCTCGAGCTCCAACACCATCCAGCCGTGGTCGGCGCGCACGTCCGCCCGGCGGATGTTCGGCACGAGGGCGAAGTCCTTGACCAGGTGGTAGACGATCGGCTGCTGGATCAGCTCGGTGGGATAGGTCAGCCTCACGCGCATCCGCGGCATCGGGTCAGCTCCGGAGGCCCAGGCCCCTGCTCAAGATCCTCCCGCGATGGCGGGGACTATGGATACCTGGTCGCCGGTCTTGAGCGCCGTCTTGGCGCCCTGCAGGAAGCGGATATCCTCCTCGTTGACGTAGAAGTTGATGAAGCGGCGCACCTCGCCGCCCGCGTCCACCAGGCGTTCCTTGAGCCCCGGGTACTGCTTCTCGAGGTCCTCGATGAGCCCGGTCACGGTGTCGGCGGCGGCCTGCACCTCGGCCTGCCCCTTGGTCAGCGAGCGGAGCGGCGTGGGAATGCGTACGATCACGGCCATCGGCAGTCTCCTTGCTTCCGGCTCAGGCGCCGGTCTTGGATTTCAGATCGGCCAGCGCCTGGTCGAAGACCGCCAGGGAGGGCCGGATGGTCACGTCCACCGAGAGCCTGTCGTAGAGCACGTCGGGCGTCTTGAGCCCGTTGCCCGTGATGCAGATGACGATCGGCTCGTCGCGCGGGATACGTCCCGCCTCGATGAGCTTCTTCGCCGCCGCGACGGTCACCCCGCCCGCGGTCTCCGTGAAGATGCCCTCGGTCCGCGCGAGAAGCTGCATCCCTTCGATGATCTCCTCGTCGGTCGCGTGCTCGCCGTGGCCGCCGGAGTCCTTCACCACGCGGTACGCGTAGTAGCCGTCGGCGGGATTACCGATGGCCAGCGACTTGGCGATGGTATTGGGCCGCACCGGCACGAGCACGTCCGAGTCTTTCTTGATCATGGTCACGATGGGCCCGCAGCCGAGCGCCTGCGCGGCGTACATGCTGGTCTTGCCCTCCGCGATCAGCCCCAGCATGCGCAGCTCCTTGAAGGCCTTGGCGATCTTGGTGATGAGGGAGCCGCCTGCGCAGGGCACGACCACGTGGGCCGGGGCGCGCCAGCCGAGCTGCTCGGCGATCTCGTAGCCGTAGGTCTTGGAGCCTTCCGCGTAGTAGGGCCGGATGTTGATGTTCACGAAAGCCCAGCGGTACTTGTCGCCGATCTCGGCGCAGAGCCGGTTGACCTCGTCGTACGTGCCCTCGACCGCCACGAGCGTCGGCCCGTAGACGAGCGTGGTGATGACCTTGCCGCGCTCGAGGTCCGCCGGGATGAAGATGTAGGACTTGAGCCTGGCCTCGGCGCAATGCGCGGCGACCGAGTTGGCGAGGTTGCCGGTGGAGGCGCACGCGACGGTGTCAAAGCCGAACTCCTTGGCCTTGCCGATGGCGACGGCGACCACGCGGTCCTTGAAGGACCACGTTGGGTGACAGACCGAGTCGTTCTTGACCCAGAGCTCCTTGACGCCGAGCTCCTCGGCCAGGTTCCTCGCGCGGACCAGCGGCGTGAAGCCGACCGATTGGCCCACGTGCGCTTCACCTTCGGGCAGGTCGAGCGGCAGCAGGTCGGCGTACCGCCAGATGCTGGGCGGGCCCGACTCGATCCGCTTGCGGCTGACCAGCTTGCGGATCACGTCGTAGTCGTAGTCGACCTCGAGCGGACCGAAGCAGAACTCGCAGACGTGGACCGGCGTCGAGGGGTAGTAGCGGCCGCACTCGCGGCACTTGAGACCCTTCAATCTTTCCATGGCCTCTCCATCGGTAGGGGATTTGAGCCCCGGAATGAACCGCACGATCCGGGTCGCCCGCTCCCGGATCACCGACCGAGCCAGCAATTTCTCCTACTAAACACGCGATCCGCGAGAATGTCAACGGAACTTCGGGGAAAAGTGGCCCCATACCGTATGATCGGCAGTCGTGAGTCGCGCGCTACCGCCCGCTCTCCTGCTCCTGGCATACGGCATTGCCTTCGGCCGGGCGGCACTCGGCGGCGGCCTCCTCGCCTTTGACGATCACCCGGGGCAGCTCTACCGTCTCTACCACGCGGTCACCGTCGGCTGGGCGCCGTGGCGCCTGAACCCCGGGTGGTGGGCGGGCTATGCCGAGCTCCAATACTACCCGCCCGGCGCCGCCTGGCTGGGCGCGGCGATTCACCAGGCCTCGATGGGCTCCGTCGGCGTTCCCGCGGCGTATCAGGCGGTGCTCTGGATCGCGTGGGTCCTGCCAGGTATGGCCACCTTCGCCCTGTTGACGCGGCTCCTCGGCAGCGGGTGGCTCGCCCTGCCCGGCGCCTTCGTAGCACTGACGCTCTCCGCCGAATCGCGGAGCGGTGTCGAGGAGGGCCTGCGCTGGGGGCTCGTCGCCGCGCGCCTCGGCTGGGGGCTGCTGCCTCTGGTCGCGCTCTCACTCGTGAACTGGGTCGAGGGCGGCCGGCGCGCTCCGCTTTTGGCCGCGCCACTCGTGGCCGCGGTCATCCTCCTGCACCCCGCCCACGCGCCGGCCGCGTTCCTCCTGATCGCTCTGGGCGCGTGCTTCGGCGCCGCCGATTCGGCGCGGCGACTCGGGCAGGCCGCCCTCGTCGCCGCGCTCGCGCTCGGCCTCTGTGGGATCTGGCTCCTCCCGCTGCTCGCCCACCTCGGCATGGCGCTGCCGCTGGCATGGGGCGACGCCTCCGCCCTCGGGATCCTTCGGCAGCTCGCGACCCGTCCCCTGATAGTCGTCCTCGCCCTGACCCAGCTGGGATGCTGGCTTTCGATACGGTCTGTACGCCCAATGCCACCAGCGGCGCGCTGGCTTCACGCTTTCACGCCGGCGATGGGGCTGGTGGTGGCGCTTGACGCCCTCCTCGCGGCGCCTCTCGGCGTCCTGTGGCTCCCGGCCGACAGGCTCGCCGACGGCCTCCTCCTCGCGCTTGTCCTCGGCGCCGCCCCGGCCACGCGGCTGCTTGCCGAGCGTCTCCCCCGGCTAGGTCCTGCGGGCGCGGGGGCCGCCTGCCTCTTCGCCTTCCTCGTGCTCTCGGGCGGCTCGCCCGAGCCCTCACTCACCTTGTGGCCGTCGCGCGGGCAGTGGCCGACGTACGAGGAGGTTGTTCGCGGCACGCGGATCGATGCCCTGTGGCAGGCGCTCGAGGCCGCGCCGCCCGGGCGCGTCCTCTTCCTCCGCTCGGCCGTCGCGCTCGACTATCGTCCGGAGTGGTGGCGGCCGCACAGCCACATCACGGGACTCACGCCGCTCTTCTCAGGACGTCCGATCCTGAACGGCACCTTCACGCATCCGTCGCCCATCGCGGCCCTTCTCTACACGGGTGGGGCGGCCTCCGGGCCCGTCACCACTCTCGTCGAGCAGCGCGACGGCGCGACGCTCTTCGGGCGCCGGCTCGATGCCCTGAGCCCGGCCGAGTTTTCGGGGTGGGCGGAGCATCTCGGTGTCTCCGCCGTCGTGGCAACCGACGAGGACCAGGGGCGGTTACCCTTTCTCGACTCCAACCCCGACTGGGCACCGCCCCGGCCGATCGGGCCCTTCCGCCTCTATCTCGCCCGCACCGCCCGCCCCCTTCCCGAGCCCGCGGGCCCGCAGGCCTGGAGACTCGCGCACACGCAGGCCGGCGGCGGCTGGATCCTTGCCGGGTTCGCCTACTCGCCGCTCTGGCGCGCCGAGGCGGGCGGCAGGCCAGTGCCGACACGACGGGACGCCACCGGCATGCTCGAGGTCGAGGCGCCCGGCGGATCTGGAGAGATCACGCTCTATCACCGCGCCGGCGCGGCGGAGAAGATCGGCGGTACACTCACCATCGCCTCGGCCCTCCTGCTCGCGGTCGGGCTCGTCAGGGGGCGCGGCAGCCGTATTCCTCGTGGACCGCTCCACGCGATAGACTAGCCGCGGAGGCGCCATGGCATCCGAGCCCCGTCCAACGGTCCGCTGCCCGATCTGTCGCGAGCTCCACTATCCTCAGGACATCCTGCGGGGCGACACCGTTCGGCCCCTCGTTGTCGAGCTGATCCGCAAGACCCGGCCCGAGTGGGGTCCGGAGCAGCCCATTTGCTTTTCCTGCATGAGCCGCTCGCGGACCGAGTACGTCGCGCGCGTCCTCGAGGAGCAGCGTGGAGATCTCTCCCAGATCGACGCCGAGACCCTTCGGAGCTTGCGGGAGCAGGAGGCGCTCGCGATCGACGTCAACGAGCGGTTCGACAGCCAGCTGACCTACGGAGAGCGGCTGGCCGACAGGGTCGCCGAGTTCGGCGGCAGCTGGGGCTTCATCATCGGCTTCGGCGTCATCCTCGTCGCGTGGATCACGATCAACACGGTGGCGCTCCTCAGGCACCCCTTCGACCCCTACCCCTACATCCTCCTCAACCTCGTCCTCTCGTGCCTGGCCGCCATCCAGGCGCCCGTCATTATGATGAGCCAGAACCGGCAGGAGGCGAAGGACCGCCTCCACGCGGAGCACGACTACCAGGTCAATCTCAAGGCAGAGCTCGAGATCCGCCAGCTCCACTGGAAGCTCGACCAGCTCCTGACCCACCAGTGGCAAAAGCTGCTCCAGATCCAGCAAATCCAGACCGACCTGATGGAGGAGCTGGTCCACAAGCCACCCCGCGGTCCCGCCCCCGCAGCCGAGAGCTGAGGTCCGCTAAGGCGAAGCGCCGACGGTGTGGGTGTGGCGCACGTGGCCATCGGCGTCGATGATGCGCACCGTCAGCGACGCGGCATCCACGGCGATGTCCCCGAAGTTCAGGACGCCGCCCAGCGCCCAGAGCGAGCGCGGGTTGAGGGCGTCGTCGAGCGGGCGAGGCCGCCCCATGGATGCCGACAGCGGTCCCGCGATGAACTCGTGGAAAGACCACTCCGTCGTCGGGTGGTGGCGGATCAGCTCGGCGTGGTGGACGTCGGCGGCCAGGAAGACCAAGTTTTTGACCCCGCCGATGCGCAGGTCGCGCAGGATCGCGTCGCGCTCCGTGGCGAAACCGGTGCCGGCTTCCTCGGGAAAGCCCAAGATGTTGGCGTTGCTCCAGGAGTCGCGAGCCTTGCGCCCCGTCGACACGGACAGCGACACGCTCGTCACCACGACCTTCCAGAGCGCGGACGAACCCGACACGCCCTCGACGAGCCATCGGCGCTGCGCGCGGCCCAGCATCGTCTTGCCCGGCCCGTCCGGATCGCGGTTGGCGCTCCTGTACTGGCGCGTGTCGAGGATGAACACCTCGAGAAGCCTGCCCCAGCGGAAGCGCCGGTAGAGCCGGCCGGGCTCCTCGCGTGGTGGCACGATCGGGAAGTAGTCGATGAAGGCCTGCCGGCCGGTGGGCATGCGCGCCTCGACGCTGCCGGAGAAGTCGTTGACCACCTCGTGGTCGTCCCAGATCGCGAAGACAGACGTCCGCCGGAAGTACGCCTGCACCGCCGCGTCTGCGCGGTTGTACCGGTGCTTGGCGTGGTACTGCGCCAGGGTCTTCGCGACGAAACCGCTGCCCGGCACGAACTCGGGCCCGTCGCAGACGTGGTCGCCGTAGATGGTGTCGCCAACGAAGAGAAAGAAATCCACCGGAACGCGCGCCATCGCGCGGAAGATCGGATAGCCGTCGGTCACCCGCCGGCAGTAGCCTGGCGAGCCCAGGTCCCCGCTCCAGGCGAACCTGACCGGCGTCTCCGAATCCGGCGCGGGCGCCGTCACGAACTCGCCCTCCGCGTTCGCCCCGCCCTGGGTCGCCTCGTAGCGATACCGTATGCCGGGCAGGAGACCCGAGAGCGAGGCCTTGCCGGTGCGGTCGGCTGCCAAGGAAAGCGCCACCTGCGCCTGCCGCTCTTCGCCGCCGCCGGCAGGCGCATAGGTGATCGAGACCGGCGAGGCACTCGTGCCCCGGATCCAGACCACCGCGCCGCGATCGCTGACCTCACCCACCGTGAGCAACAGCCCGGGCGCATCGGCGCCGGCCGCGGCCGCCCACACGCCGAGGGCGGCGGCGGCCAGCACACGGAGTCTCATCGCACGCTCTCGGGACACGCCACGAGGACGCCGAGGACAGCGCTCACGACAGGGCCCGTCAGACGAGCGGGTCGTAGTTGAAGTACTGTCCGGAGGTCTCCAGCGGAACCAGATGGTGCTTGAGCGTGCCAGGGAACATCTCGGCCAGACGCTCCGGTGTCCAGCCCTGGTCGTGGTGCATGTTCCGGATCGGCCGCATGTGGTTGAAGAGCATGATCTCCTTGCCGCGCACGCCGAAGACCTGCCCCGAGATCTCCTTGGCGGCGTCGCTCGCGAGGAAGACCGCCACCGGGGCGATGTGCTCCGGCCCCATCTTCTTGATCTTCTCGACGCGCGCCTTCTGCGCCTCAGTCTCCGTCGGGATGGTCCCGATCATCCGCGTCCACGCGAAGGGCGAGATGCAATTGGCCGTGACGTTGTAGCGGGCCATGTCGAGCGCCGTCACCTTGGTCAGCCCCACGATGCCGAGCTTGGCGGCTGCGTAGTTGGCCTGCCCGACGTTGCCCACGAGCCCCGAGGTGGAGGTCATGTTGACCAAGCGCCCCCACTTCTTCTCCCTCATGTGCGGGACGGCGGCCCGCGTCACGGCAAACGTGCCCTTGAGGTGCGTGTTGATGACGCCGTCCCACTCCTCCTCCGTCATGTTGAAGATCATGCGGTCCCGGAGGATGCCGGCATTGTTGACGACGATGTCGATGCCCCCGAACCGGTCGAGCGCGGTCTGGATGATGGCCTGGCCGCCCGCCATGGTCGACACCGACTCGTAGTTGGCCGCGGCCTGGCCGCCCTTGGCCGTGATCTCCTTGACCACCTCGTCGGCCGGACCGTGCTCGCCGCCTTTGCCGTCGGCGCTCCCGCCGTAGTCGTTCACGACCACCTTGGCGCCGTACTGGGCCATGAGGATCGCGATCTCACGCCCGATCCCGCGGGCCGCGCCCGTCACCACCGCGACCTTGTCCTTGAGCATCGGAGTCATCGCCATCGGAGCCCTCTCCTCGTTGGAAACGTGTCAGATGATGCCTTGGGGGAACGTGTCAGATGATGCCCTGGGCGGCCAGCGCGTCCAGCTCGGCCGGCGCCAGGCCCGCTTCTCCCAGGATCTCGCGTGAGTGCTCGCCCAGGGCCGGCGCCCCGGTCCGTATCGTGCCCGGGGTCTTCTCGAGCTTGACCGCCGGGGCCATGGTCGTGAAGCGCCCGGCCCGCGGGTGCTCCTGCTCGACGATCATCCCCGTCGCCCGCACCGCCGGGTGCCGCACCAGCTGCGCGTAGTCGTTGATCGGCGCGCAGAGCACGTCGATAGGCTCGAGCGCCGCCATCCACTCCTCGATCGTGCGCTCGGCGATGGCGATCTCGAGCAGCGCCGTCAGCTCCTTGCGGTTCGCGAGCCGGTCCGCGCGGGTCGCGAAGCGCGGGTCGTCGGCGAGCGCGGGCCGGCCGGCCACATCGCAGAATGGCCGCCACGTGACGTCCTTCCAGACCGCCAGGAAGATCCACCCGTCGCGCGCGCGGAAGGCCTGGTACGGCACGAGGTTCGGATGTCCGCTGCCGTAGCGGCCGATCGGCACGCCCGTTTCGTGGAAGACCGACAGCCTTGCTAAGTGCGAGAGCAGGACCCCGTCGAGCAGCGAGACGTCCACCCGCTGTCCCTCGCCCGTTCGCCCCCGGGCGATCAACGCCGTGAGGATGCCCTGCACCGCCAGCAGGCCTCCGATCGTGTCCACCACCGGAGCCCCGACCAGCGCCGGGCCGCCGTCCGTCTCGCCCGTCACCGCCATGAGCCCGCCGACCGCCTGCGCCAGCGCGTCGAGACCCGGCTTGTTCCGCCACGGCCCCTCGGGCCCGAAGGCAGACACGGAGCAATAGATGAGGCGCGGGTTCATCGGCCGGAGCGTGGTGTAGTCGATGCCGAGCTTCTCCGCCACCCCGTTGCGGTAGCCCTCGAGGACGACGTCCGCCGTCTTGACGACCCGGTAGAAGGCCTCGCGCCCCAGGGGCTTCCCCAGGTCGAGACAGAGGGCGCGCTTGTTGCGGTTCACCGTGAGATGCAGGATGCCTTCACCAGCCCGCGCGATCCCGTACACCGTCCTGGAGGCATCAGGCGACTCGCGCGACTCGACCTTGATGACGTCGGCGCCCATGTCTGCTAAGTACATGCCGCAGGTCGGGCCGGCGATCAGATGGGCCAGCTCGAGGACGCGCACACCCTCGAGCGCTTGGACGGGCGGGTCAGTCATGGCCGCCACAACCTACCACAGCCCCACGGCCCCGGCACGCAACGCTGCTACCCGCGGTCCTTCCGCGATCTAAGCGCCTCAGTGAATTCGGCGCCCAGGATGAACACGATGCCGGAGTAGTACGCGAACATGCCGAGCGCCACCAGCGCGCCCAGCGGGCCGTAGATGGCGTCGTACACCCCGACCCGCAGGATGTACCAGCGGAACCCCTGCTTCGCCGCCTCCCACAGCATCGCGGCCAACAGCGCCCCCGCCAGCGCCGGGCCCGTTGGGACCCTCTGATGCGGGAAGTACCGGTACATGACGAAGAACAGCATCGTGCTGAATCCCACGGCTAACGCCATGAAGAGCGAGCGGATCCACTCGGCCGGCATTTGGGCCGGCGTGAGCAGCAGGAACCGGACCCATCCGAAGAGGTCGAAAACCATGATGCTGCCGAGGAAGAAGACGCCCATCAAGAAGAGGAGGGCGAGGTCCTTGCCGATCTCGCGCAGCAGTCCCGGCCCCCGGCTGAACCCGAAGATGTCGTTGAGCACGAGCCTCAGCGAGGCGAACAGCTGGCTGGCAAAGAGCAGCAGCACCCCCGTGCCGAGGAGGCCCGAGAGCCTGCGCCGCCGGATGACCTCGGCGAGGGATGCGTGGAGCTCCTCCTTGTAAACCGGGATCAGCTCCGACAGCTGCTTGAGCACCACCTCCGACGCCGCTTTCCGGCTCAGGACGAAGCCGGCCAGCGAGACGATGAAGAAGAGGATTGGCACGAGACACGTCAGGAAGCTGAACGCCAGTCCCGAGGCGTGGAAGAATCCCCGGTGCGCCCGGAAGTTCCTGATGGCGGTGCGGAGCGTCCTCATGACATCGTCTACACCACGCTCTTGATCAGGCCGCCGTCCACCTGCACCACGCAGCCGGTCATGTACGAGGCCCGCTCCGAGGCGAGGAAGATGACCATGTTGGCGAACTCCTCGGGTGTGCCGATGCGCCCCATGGGAATGTCCGCCGTGGACCGCGTGGCGATCCACTCCTCCAGGCTCTTCCCAGCCCGGGCGGCCAAATCCTTCTGGTGCCCGATGAAGCGGTCGGTCCGGATCCGTCCCGGCAGGACCATGTTGACCGTGATGCCCTCCCGTCCGAGCTCGTTGGCGAGCGTCTTGAACATCCCGGCGATGCCTGGGCGGATTCCGTTCGAGAGGATCAATCCTTCGACGGGCTGCTTGACCGAGCTGGACTGGATGGCGAGGATGCGCCCCCACTTCTTCCTCTTCATGTCGGGCAGCACCGCCCGAATGAAGCGCACGGTCGAGAGGTGGACCTGCTCGAAGGCCGCCTTCCACTGCTCGTCGGTCATCTGCTCGAAGGGTCCGGGCGGGGGCCCGCCGACGTTGGCCACGAGCACGTCCACGCCGCCCCACTTCTCCCGCGTCTTGGCCACGACGCGCTCGATGTCCTCCGGCTTGTTGGCGTCGGCCGGCACCGCCAGCACCTCCGCGCCGGTCTGCTTGCTGACCTCGTCGGCAGCCGCGCGCAGGTCGGCCTCTCCCCGCGCGCACATGGCCACGCGCGCGCCTTCTGCGCCGAAGCCCATGGCCGACGCCTTGCCCATGCCCTTGCTCGCCGCCACCACCAACGCCACCTTGCCCTTGAGACCCAGGTCCACGGTTACCCTCCGGTCAGGAGATCTGCTTGTAGAAGTCCGCGCGGTCGCCGCCAGTCACGTCGAGCCGCTTGAGCTCGTTGTCGCGCATCACCTCGAGCGCGATCCGCTCTCCCGGCCCTCGCCGCCAGAGGGACAGGTACAGGTCCTTCCGCGTCGGCACCTGGTGGGCGTCGAGCGAGAGGATCACGTCGCCCTCGCGGATGCCCGAGCGCGCGCCGGGCCCGTTGGGCACCAGCCCCGCCACCACCACGCCCTCGTCGAGCGGATGGGCGAAGACGCCCAGCCACGCCCGCAGCGGTCGGCTGACCGCGCGCCCGTGGCGCAGGTACTCCTCGCGATTCGCCAGGTAGCACTCGCCGGGGATGGCCAGCGACACGCGCATGATCTCGCCCAGGTTGAGCGAGACGACGCCGATCATCCGCCCCGTAATCGTGAACAGCGGGCCGCCGCCGAAGCCGGGATTCGCCGCGCTCGACACCAGGCTCCGATCGAGGAGATATTCCCAGTACGCCTCGAACTCGCCGAGGTAGGTCAAGAGCCCGCCCGACACGCGCCGTTCCCTGGGACCCGTGGCGCCGAGCGCGAAGACGGGCTCACCGCGGTCCAGGTCAGCCGAGGACGCGACAGGCACCGCCGGCAGGTTCGTCCGCTTGACCTTCAACAGGGCAAGCCCGAGCTCGAAGTCCTGGGCCACGATCTCCGCCCGCTGGGAGCGTCCCTTGCCGAAGCTCACCTGGATGGTCTCGCCGCCCATGACCACATAGTTGACGGTGAGGATCAGCCCCGAGGGATCCACGATGATGCCGGTACCCATGCGCTCGTCGCCGAGTATCCGCGCGGAGGGATGGGCCGCAGGCACCTCGGCGTGGATGTGCACCACCGAGGCCAGGAGCCGCTTGACGAGCTCGACCGACGCGTCCATGAATATCAGTCGCCCACGCTAGCACGCCGCGCCGTGAGAGGGCAACGGCAGACGCGGCGTCAGCGCGGCGGCGCGCCCTTGAGGACCCGCGCCAGGAAGGCCTCGACTTGCCGCTGGGCGTCGACCGCCGCTTCGGGATCGTACGCGACGGTCACGCCGTAGCTGCCCCGCGTGAACGGCTGTTCGATGTCCTTGAGCACTTCCTTCTGCTGGCCGACCACGTCGAAGTAGTGGTAGGCGCCCTTGTACTCGACGAGCGTCACGTCGGCGCCGCGCGCCCTCACGTTCGCCGCCATCTCGCGGCAGTACTGGGGCGGCGTCCAGTCGTCGGAGCCGCCGATCAGAAGGAGCAGGGGTCGCACGACCAGCTCCTTGGCATAGTCGCGGCATCCGCCCGGGTACATGGCGATCGCCGCGGCGAACCCCACCGGCGGCAGCGCGACCCCGCGCGCGCGGGCGCGCTCGAGGGTCGGCCCGTTGATGACCGACATGGCGTACTGGCCCCCCTGCGACCAGCCGAACGACGCGACCCGATCCGAAATGACGAACGGCCGCGACTGCAGAGTCCGCAGGGCGCCGATCGCATCGTCGAAGCGCGCGGTGTTGGGCATGGCGCCGGGGCTCGGGTCGTCCTTGCAGTCCGCCGGCTCCTTGCGCGGCCCAAAGCTGTCCACGACGAAGGCGACGTATCCCCGGTCGGCGAGCCAGCGCGCCCAGGTGTAGACCTGCGAGGAGACGCCGTGGCAGCCGTGAAGAAGGACGAGCGCGGGAAAAGGCCCGGGCCCGCCCGGCTTGACGAGACGCCCCTCGACGCGCGCCGGCGCCTTCGGCGTCGCGTTCTCGAAGGAAATGGGGCCGGCGCAGCCGCCCCCGAGAGCGGCGCACAAGACGATTCCAACGAAAACTCGCAGCGTCATGTGCCCAAGTATATCGCAACCGTCACGCGGTCCGCCCCGTGAGCGCCCCTTGCGGTACAATCACACCCGGTACAATAACTCCGGGAGGCGAGCATGCCCGTGCACATCGTGGAATACGCCGATTACCTCTGACCGTGGTGCTACCCGGCGGCCGTGCGCCTCCGGAGACTCAAGGATGAGATGGGCGACGACCTCGTCATCCAGTGGAAGGCCTTCCCGCTTCGCCCTGAGCCCGACCCGTCGGTCGCCTTCAAGGGCACCCACCGTGAAGAGGGGTGGCGCCGTTGCGGCGCCATGGCGGCGAGCGACGGCATTACGTACACGCCGTGGCCGCGCGATGACTACCCGAACTGGTCCCTGCCGGCGCTGGAGGCGGCCAAGTGCGTGGAGCTCCAGGGTGCTCAGGCGTTCGACCGCCTCCACCTGCTCCTCTACGAGGCCTTCTTCTCCCGGAGCATCAATATCGCCAAGCCGGACGAGCTGATGGGCGTCGTCAAGGAAGCCGGCGCGGACATGACGCGCTTTCTCCACGACTGGGAGGGCGGCGCGGCGCGCGACGCCGTGACGCGTGACTACGAGGAAGCGGTGACCCGCGACCAGGTGCGCGCCATCCCCACCATCATCGTGGAGGGCGGCAGGCGCCTGACCGGCCTCGTGGACCTTCCCACGTACCGCAAGGCGATCGAAGACGCCTAGCGGGATGCTGAAGAACCCGCAGGCCGCTCAAAAAGGCCCAGATGCGAGGCGGCGCCCCGCTGTTCGAGTTGAGCGACGGCCTATGCCGTCGCGAGACGAGGGCTGAGTTGATTCCGCACGCGAGGCGTACAAACCATCATCTCAGCCCTCGCCTCGTGGCTCCGCCCCTCAGCTCGAACGACCACGAGCGTGCGGCCGAGGGCGCCAACGAAGCAGATGGGCCTTTTTCAGCGGCCTGCTAGCGGGCGCGACATGGCCGAGCGCGAGTGGGCGGGTGAGGCGCGCGAGCACTTCGAGCGCGGCTACGAGGAGCAGATGGCCGGCCGGATCGACGCGGCGATCGAGTGCTACCGCCGTTCGATCGCGATACAGGCGACCGCCGAAGCCCACACCTTCCTCGGCTGGGCGCTTTCCCACCAAGGCCGGCACGAGGACGCCATCGCGGAGTGCCGGACCGCCATCGCCGTGGACCCGACGTTCGGCAACCCGTACAACGACATCGGCGCGTACTTGATCGAGCTCGGCCGTGAAGACGAAGCGGTGCCGTGGCTCGAGCGCGCCAAGGTCGCGCCTCGCTACGAGCCCCGCCACTTCCCCTACTTCAACCTCGCGCGCATCTATGTGCGGCGGCACAAGGTCCGCGAGGCCATTCGCGAGCTCGAGGGCGCCATCGCCATCGAACCGCGTTACACGGCGGCGCGCAGGGAGCTCCATCGCCTCATCGGGCTCCTGAATTGACGCGCCTGCCCCTGCCCTTCTACGACAACCGTCTGCTCTTTGGCCGCGCGGGGACTCCCGGGCAGGTCGCCTTCGAGGCCGGCGAGGAGGCCGTGCGGATCTGGTCGCGCGACGGCGTCCCGCGCGTCACCGAGGAGCCCTTCCGGCCCTTCCTGCTCCTCGCGGACCCGGACCGGCTCAGGGGCTTCAAAGGCGATGCGACCATCGTGCCCCTCGACGGCGATGCGGCGTACCGCTGGCTGGCCGAGTTCCCGTCCTGGAGCCACTGCCTCAGGGCCCGCGATTACGCCCAGCGCGTCTCCGGTCGCACCGCGGGAGTCCCGGACGCGCCCTATCAATTCCTCTCGGACCCCGTGCACCAGTTCCTGCTCCGCACGGGCCGGACGTCCTTCCTCGGAATGGCCTTCGAGGACGTGCGCCGCATGGCCGTGGACATCGAAGTCACGACAGCGCCCGGCTTCGAGTTCCCCAACGCCGCCCGGGAGTCCGACCGCATCATCGCCATCGCGATCGCCGATTCGGCGGGCTTCACCACGGTGCTCTCCGGCGCCGAGATGAGCGAGGCCGAGCTGCTGGCGGAGTGCGGCCGCCTGATCCAGGAGCGCGACCCCGACGTGCTCGAGGGCCACAACATCTTCCGCTTCGACCTCGAGTACATCGAGGCGCGCGCCCGGCGGCACAAGGTGCCGCTCGCCTGGGGGCGCGACGGCTCGACGCTGACCGGCCGGCCTTCTCGCATGCAAGTGGCCGACCGGACCATCGCCTACCGTCGCTACGCGGTCGCCGGCCGTCACATCGTGGACACGTGGATCCTCGTCCAGCTCTACGACGTCGCCGCCCGCGACCTCGAGTCCTACGGCCTCAAGGACGTCGCGCGCCACTTCGGCATCGCGGCGCCGGAGCGCACCTACCTGCCGCCCGAAGACATCCCCCGCATCTTCCGGGAAGAACCCGAACGGCTGATGGCCTATGCGCGAGACGACGTGGTCGAGACGCTGGCGCTCTCGGGGCTGCTCTCGCCGCCGTACTTCGTCCAGGCCCAGGCGCTGCCGCTGTCCTACGAATCAGTGGTGCTCCGCGGCAACGCGACCAAGATCGACGGGCTCCTGATGCGCGAGTACCTGCACCAGCGTCGCGCCGTGCCCGCGCCGTCGGCGGGCAAGGCCGTGGCCGGAGGCTACACGACGGTGCTCCTCACGGGCGTGGCCCGGCCGGTACTCCACGCCGACGTCACTTCGCTCTACCCGTCGCTCATGCTGACGCGGAAGATCGCACCCGCCAGCGACACTCTGGGCGTCTTCCCGAAGCTGCTCGGCGATCTCCGCGAGTTCCGGCTGGCGGCCAAACGGCTCGCGAGTGAGGCGCCGGTCGAGGCCGACCGGACGCTCCTCGGCGCCCTCCAGCAGACCTTCAAGATCCTGATCAACTCCTTCTACGGCTACCTCGCCTTCTCGCAGGGGCACTGGAATGACTACGACGCCGCCAACCGCGTCACCGGGGAAGGGCGCGCGCTGGTCATGTCGCTCGTGGAGCGTCTGGGCGAACTGGGCGCGTCGGTCATAGAGGTGGACACCGACGGCCTCTACTTCGTCCCTCCCGAAGGGCGCCCTTCGAGCCGAGACGCTGCCGACGAGCCGGAGGAGAGGCGGTTCGAGCTGAAGGGCGAAGCCCTGAGGCGAGAGCTGAGTGGATCAGCGGCGAGGCGAGGGCTGAATGAAGACGAGGAGACCCTCATGGCCGAGCTCGAGCGCGTGCTGCCGCCCGGCATCCAGCTCGAGCTCGGCGGCCGCTACGAGGCGATGCTCTCCTACAAGATGAAGAACTACGTCCTGCTCGACCATCGCGGCAAGCTCCTGGTCAAGGGGTCGGGGCTTCGCTCACGCGGCATCGAGCTGTTCCAGCGCCTGTGGCTGGAGGAGATGTTCCGGCTGCTGCTGACGGGACGGCGCGAGGAGATCCCCGCTCTCGTCAAGCGCTGGCAGGAGGACTTCGAGGCCCACCGCGTGCCGGTCAAGCAGTTCATGAAGACGGAGACGCTCCAGGAGTCACCCGCCGGCTACCAGGACAAGCTCCGCGACAGAAAGCGCAACGTCTCGGCCGCCTACGAGCTGGCGCTTCGCTCGGAGCGGCCATACCAGGCGGGTGACCAGGTCTCTTACTACGTCGCCGGCGAGGGTAAGCGCGTGAAGGTCAACGAGGCGGCCAAGCTCGCCGCCGAATGGAATCCCGCCGCTCCGGACGAGAACACCGCCTACTACCTCGCCAAGCTCCACGACCTCTACGAGAAATTCCGCCCGCTCATCGAGCAGGATGGCCTCGCCCCCGCGAGCGACGGCGAGCCCGAGGTCCCGGCCCAGCTACCACTCGAGTAGCAGCTGACGCGGCCGGGCGGGTCGCTCGGCGGCGATCCGGTCCGCCCGGCTTCGTCCCGGGAAGCCCGCCTCGAGGGCCACGCGCGCCGCCATCCCCTCCACGCGCTCACGGTAGCTGGCCTCCGCCGTGGCCCCGCCTGCGTAGAGAGCACGGTAGCGCGGCAGGAGCCGGGGAAACTCGCGGGCGATGAAGTCGAGGAAGAACCCGTGGGTCTCGCCGCGGAGGAAGAGGACGTTCCAAATGGCCTCTCGCGCTCCGGCAGCGCGCGCCGCGGCGAAGAGCGCCCGCAGCGCGACCTCGCGGTCAGTCAGGAACGGCAGCACCGGCATGGCGAAGAGCCGGGCCGGGACGCCTGCCGCCGTCAGCTCCGCCATGGCCCCGAGACGGAGGTCGGGGCGTGGGGCGCGGGGCTCGATGCGGCGGAGGAGGGCGGCGTCGAGCGAGGTGAGCGAGATATTGACCACGAGCTCTCCCGCCGCCGCGATCCGGCGGAGCAGATCCATGTCGCGCGTGATCGCCGGAGACTTCGTGGTGATGCCAACTCGCAGGCCGGGCACGCGTAGGACGCTCTCGAGCACCCGCCGCGTAACCCGGAAGCGCGATTCGGCCGGCTGGTAGGGGTCCGTTGCCGCTCCTATGGCTACCTCCTCGCCGCTCTCCCGCGCGCGCTTCAAGCGCGAGCGGAGCTTCGCCTCGTCGGCCTGCTTCACGTATATCCGCCTCTCGAACTCGGCAGGGTCGGCGTGACCCAGATAGCCGTGCGTCGGTCTCGCATAGCAGTATCGACAGCCGAACTCGCAGCCGCGGAACGGATTGACGGTCCACCCAAAGGGCAGCCGTGGGTCGCTCAAACGGTTTACGAGCTCCGAGCTCTCAAGCGGCCGAAATTCCACGGTCCGCCGCTCGTCGATAACAGGGCCGATCCGCTTGATGAACCCCGGTGCGGGTACTCCTGGCCTGTTCATAACCTCACCATATGATGAGTATCACATCGCCTGGAAAAGGCCCCGGGACTCTCGCCCCGGGGCCTGGTCTTCTTTACCGGCGCCAGTTACCCCCGCCGCCTCCCGGCCCACTGCCACGCGGCCCACCGCCGCCGCCGCGCGGGCCACCTCCACCCGCCCCGCGCTGGGGCTGGGGCCGCGCCTCGTCCACGACGAGGTTGCGATCGCGGAAGAGCCGGCCATTGAGCATCTCGACCGCCTTGGCGGCTTCCTCCTTGGTCGCCATCTCGACGAATCCGAAGCCTCGCGGACGCCCGGTGAACTGATCGGTGACGATGCGCACCGATTCGACCGTGCCGGCCTGCTGGAAGAGCTCGCGGAGGTCCTCTTCCGTGGCCTGGAAGGAGAGGTTCCCAATAAACAGCTTTGCGGGCATCGCTGGCCTCCTGCCGCGATCAGGACCGAAGGGGCACTCTCCCCGGCTCACCGGCGGCGCATGGGGATCACTCCCCGTAAAACGCGTCCGCAACCATGGACCGACGACCCAAGCCCATTTTGCGTGGGCATACCGTACTGACGCGCCTACCGGGTGTCAAGAACAAGTTCGCATAGTCGAACAGGGGGATGTTCTCAGTTTCACGAGGCCTTTTCCGGTTGGATCGCGCAAATCCGGCGGGATTGGCGGCCTTCGGCCTAGAGGTAGACCCCCCGGCTCATCCCGCCGTCGACCGTGATGGCGATGCCCGTGAGGAAGGACGCGCGGTCCGAGGCCAGGAAGCACACTAGGTCCGCGACCTCTTCGGGCAGCGCGATGCGCCCGAGCGGGAAGTTCTGGTTCTGCTCCTTCACGAAGGTCTCGAGGTCCTTGCCGGCGGCGGCGGCCTGCTGGCGCTGGAGGCTGTCCCACCGGTCCGTTTTAACGGGGCCCGGCGAAACCGCCGTCACGAGGATGTTGGACGGCGCGCCGAGATCGGCCAGGGCCTTGGTGAAGTTGATGAGCGCGGCGTTGGCGGCGCCGCCCACCATGTAGGTCGTCGCGGGGTTGCGCGCCGCCATGCCGACCACGTTGACGATACGTCCCCCGCCCTGGGTCCGCATCTGCGGAAGGACCGTCCGCGCCATGCGGATATAGCCCAGGAGCTTGAGACTCCAGCCCGTCATCCATTCCTCGTCGGGGATGGCGAGGAAATCGCCGCCCTTGATCGCGCCCGCGTTGTTGACGAGGACGTCGAGGCGTCCGAGACGCTGGATGGCCGCCGCGGCGGCGCTCTCGACGCCTTCGAGCCGGCTCAGATCGGCGGCGACGATCTCGACGGCCTGCCCGGTCTCGCGCCGGATGGCGCCGGCAGCCTCCTCGAGAGCGGGCGCGCTCCGCGAGCAGATCATGACGCGGGCGCCTTCTGCCGCCATCGCGCGCGCCGTCGCGCGGCCTATGCCCTTGCTGCCTCCGGTAACGAGAACGGTCTTGCCCTTGAGGCCGAGTTCCATGGCTATTCGATCGCCTCCGGTGTCTTGCTACTGATGAGTCGCATAGCGCTCGATCATCTCCTCCCAGGTGGCCGCGGCGAGCCCATCGGCCCACTGCTGACCCTCCGGGTCATTGCCGAAGTACTCGGCCATGTAGACTACCGCCTCCGCCCTCGACTGAAAGAGACGCCAGACGTGGGCGGCCTTGCCGCCGGGCCGTCTCAGGTAGAACACGGGGTCCACCGGCGACTTGGGCTCGTACTGCGTCCGCTCCCCGAAGCGGTCCATCGTGATCCACGCCACCGCGATGCCGCGTGCGGACAGCGCGCGTGCCTGCAGCGATTCCTCCGCGGGCAGCGACGCGACATCACAGAGCCGCGGGCCGTAATACACGGGCACGGACGCGGGATCGAGCTCGAGCTTCGCCTGCAGCGGCTCGCCCGTCGCGTCCAGGAGCGTCTTTGCGCCCTCTCCCATCCAGAACTCGCCCTTCGTGTGCAGATCGGGCCAGGCCTCGACCAGGCGCCCCGCTGCCACGAGCGGCCGCCGCCTCGCGATCTCCCCGCCGTCGGCGACCAGGTAGAGCCTCCCCATGGCTACCTCCGGGACCCTGGGCGACGCGTGCCGGCCCGCGCCTCAGCCGCCGCCCGCGCCTCAGCCACCGCCCGCGTCTCAGCCACCGCCCGCGTCTCAGCCACCGGAGGTCCTCACGGGAAAACGGGGCACGTCGTTCCAGTCGAAACCACGCGGCGCGTCTTCGCCGAGGGACAGCACGCGGTCGAAGGTGCGCTGGAGCGCCCGCCCGAACGGATCCAGCGGCACGCCCGCGAGCGTCCGCTCGAGGACGCGCCCGCAGCCATCGTGCAGCAGGGCGCGCGCGCCGCTGACATTGCCGTTGGCCAAGTGCTGGAAGCCCACGGCCACCTGTATCAGGCCCTGAAGCGCCTCGCGGTCACCGCCCTCGGCGCGCAGCCAGTAGGGCTCGAGGAGCTCGTGAACCTCGAAGTAGAGATGCGCGTGGAAGAGCAGCGCCGCGGCGACCAGCGCGACTTCCAGCGGCGGGTCCTCGGCGTCGAAGGGACGCAGGTGCAGCAGCCGCCGGGCCCGCTCGGCGCGCTCCGCGAACTCGCTCTCGTGGGCTTTGAAGCCACTCTTGAGCCGCCAGCCGCCGTCCCGTCGCTCGAACATCTCCCGCGGGAACGGTTCGGGCAGCACGCCCGGTCCCTCGAGCGCTCCCGGGTCGGCGCAGACCGCCGCGAGGGCCTCCAGCCCGCGCCGCGCGCCATCGTCGTGGAGCGCATCCAGGATCAACCCGGTCAAGCAATTCCTGAGCGGCAGCGGCAGCGGCATGGGCGTGATCCGGGGCGCCGGCACCTAGAGGTGTTCGACCCGCGTGCCGGCCAGCAGGTCGTGCAGCGCCCGCTTGTCGGAGCGGACGCCGGCCATGATGAAGCCGATCAGGAGGATGAGGAACGACAGGATGGTCGCGAAATAGCGTCCGACAGACTGGCCGAAGGACAGCGGCCCGCCATCCATGCTCACCACCCGGATCTGGAGCGCCATCTTGCCAAGCGTCTGGCCCCACATCCAGTGAAAGACGATGCTGTACCCCGCGCCGATGATCGAGCTGAAGAGGCGCGTCGCCCCCCTCATGAGAATTCCGGCGTCCATGCCGCCGCCCCACAGCATCCAGCCCGCGCCGAAGAGAATGCCCTGGGCCAGGAGAAGGACGACGCCGTCGATCATGACCGCGACGAAGCGGATCCAGAAGCCCGCGGGCCGGGTTGCGACCGAGACGGGCGCGAAACCCGGCGCAGGCGCTCGAAGCGGCGGCTGCGGAAACGACGTAGGCGGAGCGGCGGGGGGCGCGCCGAGGCCGGCGCCGCATCGCGCGCAGTAACGCGCTTCGTCGCTCTGCCACCCGCAGCGCCCACAAGTCACCGCCATAGCGGCGGTATCGTAGCACAACCGACGGCAGCCACCATCCCGCCTGCCGCACGCTATACTGTGTCCATGATCTCGGTGCGGGACGCCCAGACCCACATCCTGGATCGCATCAGAGCTCCGGCCCCACCGGAGTTTCTGCCCCTGGCTGCGGCGCTCGGCCGCGTCCTGGCGGCGGATGTCCGCGCCGAGATGGACGTGCCCCCAACCGACAACTCGGCCGTGGACGGCTATGCCATCGCGTCGGCCGATATCCCTGCGGCCGGCACGCGCGTGCTCGAGGTCGTGGCCGAAATCGCAGCGGGGTCCGTCTTCGCCGGTGTGCTCCATCCTGGCCAGGCGCTCCGCATCATGACGGGCGCGCCCATGCCCGCGGGCGCTGACACCGTCTACCCGCAGGAGGTCGTCGAGCGGAACGGCAGCCGCGTGAACGTCGGGCCTCTCAAGCCCGGTGCGAACACCCGCCGTCGCGGCGAGGACGTGCAGGCGGGCACCGTGGTGCTGCCGGCAGGCGGCGTGCTCCGCCCGCAGGAGATCGGCGTTGCCGCGTCCCTCGGCCTGGCCCAGCTCCTCGTGCGCCGGAAGCCGCGCGTGGCCATCCTCTCCACGGGAGACGAGGTCGCCGAGCCCGGAAGCGTCCGCAAGCCGGGGCAGATCTACGACTCCAACCGTTTCTCGCTTCGCGGCCTCGTCGAGGGCGCGGGCGCGATTGCGGTGGACGACGGCATCGTGCCCGACCAGTTCGACGAGCTCCACGCCCGCCTGCTCCGCGCGGCCGAACACGCCGACGTGGTCCTGACCTCGGGCGGTGTCTCCGTCGGCGACTACGATCTCGTCAAGGCCGTCCTCCAAGAGATCGGCGGGCAAGAGATCGGCGGGCAAGAGATCGGCGGGCAAGAGATCGGCGGGCAAGAGATCGGCGGGCAAGAGATCGGCGGGCAAGAGATCGGCGGGCAAGAGATCGGCGGGCA
>JAUSJX010000068.1 GCA_030647435.1 Candidatus Rokuibacteriota bacterium | reverse complement strand
AGATGGTGATGCCGGGGGACAACGTGACGATGACGATCGAGCTGATCCAGCCGGTGGCGATGGAGAAGGAGCTGCGGTTCGCGATCCGCGAGGGCGGGCGCACCGTGGGCGCCGGCGTCGTCGCGGAGATCGCGGAGTAGGGCATGGTCACCGTCAGCGCCGACCAGAAGATCCGCATCCGGCTCAAGGCGTACGACCACAATCTCCTGGACCGCTCGATGAAGGAGATCGTGGAGACCGTGCGCCGCACGGGCGCCCGCGTCACCGGCCCCGTGCTGCTGCCGACCATGATCAATCGCTGGACGGTGCTGCGCTCGCCCCACGTGGACAAGACATCCAGGGAGCAGTTCGAGATGCGGACCCACAAGCGCCTGCTCGACATCCTGGACCCGACGCCGCAAACGGTCGACGCCCTCATGAAGCTGGACCTGCCCAGCGGCGTCGACGTGGAAATCAAGCTCTAGAGCTGCAGCATGACGAGGTGCAGCCGCGAGGCGAGACGAGCACTCATGGAGACGAGAACGCAGCCATGGCGATGAAGGAAGGGCTGATCGGCCGGAAGAGGGGCATGACCCAGGTCTTCGGCGACGACGGGAGCATGATCCCGGTCACCGTGGTCGAGGCCGGGCCCTGCACGGTGGTGGGGGTGCGCACGAAGGCGACCCACGGCTACGACGCGCTCCAGATCGGCTTCGAGCCCGCGAAGAAGAACGTCACCAAGGCCATGGCGGGCCACTACAAGAAGGCCGGCGTGGAAACGCCGATGAAGGTGCTGCGCGAGATGCGGCTGCAGAAGAGCGAGGCCGTCGCCGCCTACCAGCCGGGCCAGACGCTGACGGTCGAGCTGTTCGTGCCCGGGGAGTTCGTGGACGTGGTGGGCGTGACCAAGGGTAAGGGCTTCCAGGGCGGCGTGAAGCGCCACGGCTGGTCCGGCGGCGACCAGAGCCACGGCTCGATGTTTCACCGGGCGCCGGGCTCCATCGGGGCGTCGTCCGATCCTTCTCGCGTCTGGCCTGGCCACAAGCTGCCGGGACGCATGGGCGGCGACCGCCGCACCGTGCTCAACCTGCCGGTCGTGCGCGTCATCCCCGAGCAGAACCTGATCCTTCTGCGGGGCGCGGTGCCGGGACACACCGGGACGCTCCTGGTCGTGCGCAAGAGCGTGAAGCAGACCAAGGCGCAGCAGCAGAAAGCCAAAGAGGCCAAGTAGCATGCCGACCGTTCCAGTGCTCGACGCGAAGGGCAAGGCGCAGCAGCAGCTCGAGCTGTCCGCCGACGTGTTCGCGGGCCCGGTCCGCGTCCCGCTGCTGCACCAGGCGGTTGTGAAGGAGCTGGCGGCGCGGCGCGCGGGCACTCACGACACCAAGGGGCGCAGCGAGGTCTCGGGCGGCGGCAGGAAGCCCTGGAAGCAGAAGGGCACGGGCCGGGCCCGCCAGGGCTCGATCCGCGCCACTCAGTGGAAGGGCGGCGGCAAGCCCTTCGGCCCCACACCCCGGAAGTACGACAAGAAGATGCCGACCGAGATGCGGCGCGCGGCTTTGCGAGAGGCGCTGGCGGCCAAGATCGCCTCGGGCGAGGTGTCCGTGGTTGACCAGCTCGGCCTGACGGAGGCCAAGACGAAGGTACTGACGAGCCGGCTCAAGGGCCTGGGGCTGCCCGAGGGACCCACGCTCCTCGTGGTCTCGGAGCGCACGGAAAGCCTCGACCGCGCGGCGCGGAACCTGCCGTGGCTGTCGGTCGAGACGCCGACCCATGCCTCCGTCTACCAGGTTCTGCGCAACGACCGCGTCGTCTTCGAGAAGGCGGCGCTGTTGTCGCTCCAGGAGGCGTTGGCATGAACCGCGATCCCCGGAACGTGCTGGTCAAGCCGCTGATGACCGAGAAGAGCATGCAGCGGAAGGAAGAGCTCAACGCGATCACCTTCCAGGTGTCGGTCGACGCCAACAAGGTCGAGATCCGCCAAGCCGTCGAGAAGGTTTTCAACGTCAAGGTCGCGACCGTGCGCACGGCCTCTCACGAGGGCAAGTGGAAGCGCATGGGCAAGTTCGAGGGTCGACGCCCGGCCTGGAAGAAGGCGGTCGTGACGCTCGCGCCCGGCCACAAGATCGACCTGGTCGAGGGAGCCTAGGACCATGGGAATCCGGACACTCAAGCCCACCTCGCCGGCCCGGCGCTACATGACACTCCTCACCAACGAGGAGATCACGAAGAAGACGCCGGAGAAGAGCCTCCTGTCGCCGAAGAAGCGGACGAGCGGGCGGAACGTCTACGGGCGCATCACCGTCCGCCACCGGGGCGGCGGGCACAAGCGCATGCTGCGAGACGTCGATTTCCGGCGCGACAAGGTCGGCATCCCCGCGGTGGTCAAGGGGATCGAGTACGACCCGGGCCGCTCGGCGCGCATCGCGCTCCTGCACTACAAGGACGGCGAGAAGCGTTACATCATCGCCCCGCTCGGGCTCAAGCCCGGCGACGTCATCATGTCGGGTCCCCAGGCCGACATCCTGCCAGGCAACGCCCTGCCGATCAGGAACATCCCGCTCGGCACCTTCGTGCATAACGTCGAGCTCCAGCCCGGCAAGGGCGGCCAGCTCTGCAGGAGCGCCGGCACGCTCGCCCAGCTCCTGGCCAAGGAGGGCGACCACGCCAACCTCAAGCTGCCCTCTGGCGAGGTGCGTCAGGTCAAGCTCGAGTGCATGGCGACGGTGGGACAAGTCGGTAACCTGGACCACGAGAACGTGTCCGTCGGCAAGGCCGGGCGCACGCGCTGGAAGGGTTTCAGGCCCACCGTCCGCGGAACCGTGATGAACCCCGTCGACCATCCCATGGGCGGCGGCGAAGGCAAGGGCAAGGGCAATCACCCGATGACCCCATGGGGCAAGCCGACCAAGGGGTACAAGACGCGGCGCGGCGCGCGCCCGTCGGACCGCTACATCGTGACGCGCCGGACGAAGTAGGAGCCGAGACCTATGGGACGCTCTACCAGGAAGGGACCGTACATCGAGGAGAGGCTGGAGAAGCGGGTGGAGGAGCTCAACCGCCAGCGCCAGAAGAAAGTCCTGAAGACCTGGTCGCGGCGCTCCACCATCATCCCGGAGTTCGTGGGCCACACGCTCGCCGTGCACAACGGCCGGAAGTTCATCCCGGTCTACGTCACCGAGAACATGGTGGGCCACCGGCTGGGCGAGTTCGCCCTGACGCGCACTTTCAAGGCGCACGGGCAGGCCGAGAAGGCCACCGTGTCGCCGACGGGGAAATCCTGAGCACGCCATGAAGACCCGAGCCACCGCGCGCTACATCCGCGTCCCGGCCTCCAAGGCCAGGCTGGTCCTCGATCACATCCGGGGCAAGTCGGCGGGCGAGGCCCTGGCGCTGCTGCAGTTCACTCCCAAGGCGGCCGCCCGGCTCATTGAGAAGGTGCTGCGCTCGGCCATCGCCAACGCGGAGCACAACCACCAGGTGCGGGACCTCGACGACCTTCGGGTCGTCAAGGCCACGGCCGACGGCGGTCCCTCGATGAAGCGCGTCTCGCCGCGGGCGATGGGGCGGGCCTTCTTCATCAAGCACCGCACCAGCCATCTCACGATCGAGCTTTCCGACGAGACGGCGCGCCCCCCGCGGGCCGCCCAGAGGTAGCCATGGGGCAGAAGACGCATCCGATCGGGTTCAGGCTGGGTGCCACGCGCACGTGGAGCTCCCGGTGGTTCGCCACCAAGGGGTACGCGGAGCTCCTGCACGAGGACGTCAAGATCCGCCGGTTCATCAAGTCCTCGCTCTACCACGCGGGGATCTCGCGGATCGACATCGAGCGCTCGGCCAACCGTGCCCGCATCTCCATCTTTACCGCGCGGCCCGGCATCATCATCGGCCGCAAGGGCGCGGAGGTGGAGAAGCTCAAGAACGAGATCCAGTCGCGCACCGCCAAGGAGGTCTACCTCAACATCGAAGAGGTGGTCCACCCGGAGCTGGACGCGCAGCTGGTGGCCGAGAACGTGGCGCTGCAGCTGCAGAAGCGCGTCGCATTCCGCCGGGCGATGAAGAAGGCGGTGACGTCGGCGCTCCGGCTGGGCGCGGACGGCATCAGGATCGCCTGCTCGGGGCGCCTGGGCGGCGCCGAGATCGCGCGGCGCGAGTGGTATCGCGACGGGCGGGTGCCGCTGCACACGATCCGGGCCGACATCGACTACGGCCTCGCCGAGGCCCACACGACGTACGGGGCGATCGGCGTGAAGGTCTGGATCTTCAAGGGCGAGGTGTTGCCCGCGCAGCGTCAGGCGGCGGAGGCGTAAGCAGCCATGCTGATGCCCAAGCGCGTCAAGTACCGCAAGGCCCAGCGCGGCCGCATGAAGGGCAAGGCGCAGCGCGGCTCCACGCTCGCCTTCGGCGACTTCGGGCTCAAGGCCCTCGAGCCGGGCTGGGTGACCAACCGTCAGATCGAGGCCGCGCGTGTCTCCCTCGCCCGCAGCGTCAAGCGGGGAGGCAAGATCTTCATCCGCATCTTTCCGGACAAGCCGGTGACGAAGAAGCCGGCCGAGACGCGGATGGGCAAGGGCAAGGGCAACCCGGAGTTCTGGGTCGCCGTGGTGAAGCCGGGACGCATCATGTACGAGATGGAAGGCGTGGACGAGCCAACAGCGCGCGAGGGTTTCCGCCTGGCGGCGCAGAAGATCGGCATCAAGACCAAGTTCGTGTCCCGTACGCGGGCATTCTAACAGCGCACATGAAAGCGACAACAGCATGAAAGCGGCGAGCTGGCGGGAGATGAGCGGCGAAGACCTGGAGCAGAAAGTCAAGGAGCTGACCGAGGAGTTGTTTAATCTCCGGTTCCAGCTTTCCATGGGCGTGGCGAAGAACCCTTCGCGGGTGCAGCAGGCCAGGCGGGATCTCGCGCGGGCGAAGACCATCCTCCGCGAGCGCCAGCTGAAGAGCGCGAGTTAACAGGAGATAAAGGGCGTGGCTGAGACCAAGACGAGAGAAGGCGTGGTGGTGAGCGACAAAATGACCAAGACACGTGTGGTGATGATTGAGCGTGTCTTCCGCCACCCCCGCTACGAGCGAGTCATCACGCGGTCGAAGCGGCTGAAGGCCCACGACGAGACCAACGCCAGCAAGGTCGGAGACCGGGTGCTGATCGAGGAGACGCGACCGCTGTCGAGGGACAAGCGATGGCGCATCCGCCAGGTTTTGACACGCGTGGGCGCGTGAGGCGGGGGCACCGGCCATGATCCAGCCTCGAACCATGCTCGACGTCGCGGACAACTCGGGCGCCAAGAAGGCCCAGTGCATCCGCGTGCTGGGCGGCTCCAACAAGCGCACCGCCTCTCTGGGCGACATCGTGATCGTGGCCGTCAAGGAGGCCGTGCCGGACGGCACGGTGAAGAAGGGCGAGGTCGCGCGCGCCGTCGTTGTGCGCACAGTCAAAGAAGTCGGGCGCAAGGATGGCTCGTACATCCGTTTCGACCGCAACGCGGTCGTGCTGATCAAGGTGGACGACAACCCGGTGGGCACGCGCATTTTCGGGCCGGTTGCCCGCGAGCTGCGAGACCGGCAGTTCACAAAGATCATCTCGCTGGCCCCTGAGGTCATCTGAGGACCGTCATGGCGATGGCGCGCGTGCGGAAGGGCGATACGGTGGTGGTGGTGGCTGGCAAGGAACGCGGCAAGCGCGGGAAGGTGCTCCGCGTGATCACGGGGAAGGGGCGCGTGCTGATCGAGCACGTCAACATGATCAAGAAGCACCAGCGCCCGACGCAGAAGCTGCGGCAGGGCGGCATCATCGAGCGCGAGGGGCCGATCCACCTGTCGAACGTGATGTTGGTGGATCCGCAGACGGACAAGCCCACCCGGGTCGGCGTGCGGTCGCTCACCGACGGCAAGAAGGCCCGGGTCGCCCGCAAGTCGGGCGAATTCATCGACAAGGCGTAACCCATGGCTGATGCGGACAAGAAAGAGAAGCCGAAGGCGCCGCAGGACGGCAAGTCCCCCCAGGGCGCCAAGCAACCCAGGCCGGCCAAGGGCCCGGCGCCGGCCGCTCCCGCGACGCCGGCGGCCCGCGCCCGCGTCACCGGGGACGTGCCCCCGCGTCTGCGCGACCGGTTCAGGACGGCGGTGATTCCCGCGCTGATGAAGGAGCGGGGCTACACCAACCCCTTCCAGGTGCCGCGCCTCGAGAAGATCGTCATCAACATGGGCGTGGGCGAGGGCAAGGAGAACCCGAAGGTGATGGACTTCGCCGTGGCTGATCTCCAGATGATCACGGGCCAGAAGCCCGTCGTGACGCGGGCCAAGAAGTCCATCGCGAACTTCAAGCTCCGCGAGAACTCGCCCATCGGGTGCAAGGTGACGCTGCGCGGGGCGCGGATGTACGAGTTCCTCGACAGGCTGGTCAACGTGGCCCTGCCCCGGGTGCGGGATTTCAAAGGCGTGCCGCCGAAGGCGTTCGATGGGCGCGGCAACTACGCCCTCGGTCTCAAGGAGCAGGTGATCTTTCCCGAGATCGAGTACGACAAGGTGGACAAGGTGCGCGGCATGGACGTGATCATGGTCACCTCGGCCCGGACCGACGAGGAGGCCAAGGCGCTGCTCGCGCACCTCGGCGTCCCCTTCAGGGAGTCCTAACGTATGGCGAAGACCTCGCTCATCATGAAGGCGGAGCGGCTGCAGAAGGCGTCCAAGTTCAAGACGCGCGTCTACAGCCGCTGCAAGCTGTGCGGCCGGCCGCGCGGTTTTCTCAGGAAGTTCCAGCTCTGCCGGCTCTGCTTCCGGGAGCTCGCCCTCAAGGGCGAGGTACCGGGCGTGATCAAGGCGAGTTGGTAGGGGGCGGACGACCATGTCGATGAGCGACCCGATCGCAGACCTCCTGACGCGCATCCGCAACGCGAGCCGCGCCGAGCACGAGAAGGTGGACATCCCGTCCTCCAAGCTCAAGGTGCGGATCACCGAGATCCTCAAGGACGAGGGCTTCATCAAGAACTTCCGCCTCATCGAGGACAAGAAGCAGGGGACGCTGCGCGTCTACCTCAAGTACGGCCCGGGGAACGAGAAGATCATCTCCGGCCTGGTGCGGGTGTCGAAGCCCGGCCGCCGCGTCTATGTGGCCAAGGACAAGATTCCGAGCATCCTGGGCGGGATGGGTGTCGCCATTCTGTCCACGTCGCGCGGTGTCATGACGGACCGCGCCGTGCGCAAGCAGCAGCTCGGCGGCGAAGTCCTCGCGTACGTGTGGTAGCAACAGGAGCGCACGCCATGTCACGAATCGGCAAGAAGCCCATCCCGGTTCCGCAGGGGGTCAAGGTCGCCATCGAGGGCCAGACCGTCAAGGCGGAGGGGCCCAAGGGCAAGCTCAGCCAGACGGTGCCCGGCAGCCTGTCCGTCACGGTGGAGCAGAACGTGCTGACAGTCGGCCGCAGCTCGGAGCACCGGACGGTGCGGGCGCTGCACGGCCTGATGCGCTCGCTCATCGCCAACATGGTCCACGGCGTCAAGGACGGCTTCGAGCGCAAGCTCGAGATCGTCGGCATCGGGTACCGCGCGCAGGTGCAGGGCAAGAGCCTGCAGCTGGCGCTTGGCTATTCGCACCCGGTGATCTTCCCGCTGCCGGAGGGCATCCAGGCCGAGGTGGACAAGCAGGTGTCCATCACGATCAAGGGCGCGGACAAGGCCCTGGTCGGGCAGACGGCGGCCAAGATCCGGGAGCTGCGGAAGCCCGACCCGTACAAGGGCAAGGGCATCAAGTACTCCGATGAGCACATCCGCCGCAAGGTCGGCAAGAAGGCGGGGGCCAAGTAATGCGGACTGAACTCAAGGTCGAGGGACGCAAGATCAGGCACCTGCGGGTGCGCACGAAGGTGCAGGGCACGGCGGAGCGGCCGAGGCTGGCCATCTTCCGCAGCCTCAACCACATCTACGCCCAGGTGGTGGACGACGCGGCCGGCCGCACGCTCGTGTCGGTGGACAGCCGCTCGACCGATTTTCGCGGCAAGGCCAAGAGCGGCGGCAACGTGGCGGCGGCGAAGATCGTCGGCGAGCTCGTGGCGAAGAAGGCCAAGGCAGGCGGCATCGGCCAGGTCGTCTTCGACCGCGGCGGCTACCAGTACCACGGGCGGGTCAAGGCCCTGGCCGAGGCGGCCCGCGCCGCCGGCCTTTCATTCTAGACAGGAGACGCTGAGTGGCTGAGGCGAAGATCGATGCAAGCGCGCTGGACCTGACGGACCGGGTGGTCGCCATCAACCGGGTCGCCAAGGTGGTCAAGGGCGGCCGGCGGTTCTCTTTCACGGCGCTGGTCGTCGTGGGCGACGGGCGGGGGCACGTGGGCGTGGGGCTGGGCAAGGCCCGCGAGGTACCCGAGGCGATCCGGAAGTCGGTCGAGCACGCCAAGAAAGACCTGATCCTCGTGCCGCTCAAGGACACCACGATTCCGTTCGCGATCACCGGCCACTTTGGCGCGGCGCGGGTGTTCCTGCGCCCGGCCTCGCACGGCACGGGTGTCATCGCGGGAGGGGCGGTCCGGCCCGTGCTGGAGGCGGCCGGCGTCCAGGACATCCTGACCAAGACCCTGGGCACCAACAACCCGCACAACGTGCTCAAGGCGACCATCGACGCGTTCCGCCGCCTCAAGCAGCTCCTGGACACGCACAACGCCCGTCGCAGGTCCACGGACGGCGATGGCCAGGAGGCATCCGGTGGCAAAGAAGCTTAAGGTCACCCTGGTCAAGAGCCTGATCGGGCTTTCGCCGAAGCAGGAGGCGACCGTCAGGGCGCTCGGGCTCAGGCACATCCGCCAGACGGTGGAGCACGACGACACCCCGACCATCCGCGGCATGATCGACGCCGTGCCGTTCGCCGTCAAGGTCGCAGGGCGAGGTGCAGCCGAAGGCGAGACGAGCGCCTCCAGGAAGACGCAATGAGACTCGAAGATCTCCGGCCGGCGAAGGGTTCGACGAAGAAGCGGAAGCGGCGTGGCCGCGGTCCGTCCTCGGGCAGCGGCAAGACCTCCGGTAAGGGCCACAAGGGGCAGAAGGCCCGCTCGGGCGGCGGCGTGCGCCCCGGCTTCGAGGGCGGCCAGATGCCGCTCTTCCGGCGCCTTCCGAAGCGCGGCTTCCTGCCCTACGGCGGCAAGACCGAGTTCGCGGTGGTCAACGTCAAGGACCTCTCCGCGCGCTTCGCGGCCGACAGCGTCGTGGACCCGGACGGGCTCGTCGAGGCCGGCCTCATCAAGAAGTCGGGCCGCAAAGCGGTGAAGGTGCTGGGCGACGGCGCGGTCGCGCATGCGCTCACGGTCAAGGCGCACCGGGTCAGCGAGTCGGCGAAGCAGAAGCTCGAGGCAGCGGGCGGCCGGGTCGAGGTCCTGCCCGCCAGGCCGGAGGTGCCCGGCACCAAGCGGAAGGCATCTAACACCAAGCGGAAGGCATCTAACACCAAGCGGGAGGCATCTAACACCAAGCGGGAGGCATCTAACACCAAGCAGGAGGCATCTAACACCAAGCAGGAGGCATCTAACACCGAGCGGGAGGCATCTAACACCGAGCGGGAGGCTTCTAACTGATGATGGAGGGGCTCAAGAGCTTCCAGAACATCTCCAAGATCCCGGAGCTCAAGCGCCGGGTCTTGGTGACGCTGGGGCTCCTGGCGGCCTATCGCCTGGGCGCGCACGTGCCGACGCCGGGCATCGACGCCGCCGCGCTGGCCGCGCTCTTCAACCAGATGCAGAGCGGCCTGCTCGGCATGGTCGATCTCTTCTCCGGCGGCAACCTGCGCCGGCTCACGGTCTTCGCGCTGGGCATCATGCCGTACATCTCGGCGTCCATCATCCTCCAGCTCCTGACCGTCGTGATCCCGACGCTCGAGCGGCTGGCCAAGGAAGGCGAGGCGGGCAAGAAGAAGATCACCCAGTACACCCGCTACGGCACCATCGGGCTGTCCATGATCCAGTCCTTCGGCATCGCCGTGGGGCTCGAGAGCATGCAGCCGCAGGGCGGGCTCGTGCTGGTGCCGGACCCGGGCTGGGGCTTCCGGCTGATGACCATGCTGACGCTGACCACCGGCACCGCCCTCATCATGTGGCTGGGCGAGCAGATCTCCGAGAAGGGCATCGGCAACGGCATCTCGCTCATCATCTTCGCGGGCATCGTCGTGCGGCTGCCCTCGGCGGTGGTCTCGTCCTACACGCTCATCACGACGGGCGAGCTCAAGCTCTTCGTGTTCATCGGTCTCGTGGTCATGATGGTGCTGGTGACCGCGGCGGTGATCGTGATGCAGGAGGGGCAGCGCAAGATCCCGGTCCAGTACGCCAAGCGCATGGTCGGACGGCGGATGGCCATGGGCCAGACCACGCATATCCCCCTGCGCATCAACACGGCAGGTGTCATCCCGGTCATCTTCGCCTCGTCGCTGATCCTGTTCCCGGCGACGCTGACGCGCTTCATCCAGCATCCGTGGATGCAGGCGTTCTCCGAGGCGCTCTCCCCGGGGCAGGTGACGTACACGGCCCTGTACTGCGCGCTCATCATTTTCTTCACGTACTTCTACACGGCCATTGTCTTCAACCCGATCGACCTGGCCGACAACATGAAGAAGTACGGCGGCTTCATCCCGGGCGTGCGCCCCGGCAAGAAGACGGCCGAGTTCATCGACCGGGTGCTGACGCGCATCACCCTGCCCGGGGCCATCTTCCTTGCCCTCATCTCCGTGCTGCCCGACTTCCTGATCCGCTGGTTCAACGTGCCCTTCTACTTCGGGGGCACGAGCTTGCTGATCGTGGTCGGCGTGGCGCTCGATACCGTGCGGCAGATGGAGTCGCACCTGCTGATGCGGAACTACGAAGGCTTCCTTCGAAAGAAAGCGAGGGCGCAGGCGTGAGCGTCCGGGTCATCTTCCTCGGACCGCCCGGCGCCGGCAAGGGCACCCAGGCGCAGGACCTCGCGCGCGAGTGGGGCGTGCCGCACATCGCCACGGGCGACATGCTGCGCGAGGCCGTCGCGGCCAAGACTCCGCTCGGGCTGGAGGCCAAGCGCCACATGGACTCGGGCGGCCTCGTGCCGGACCCCGTCGTGATCGGGCTGGTCGGCCTGCGGCTCGGCCAGCCGGACGCCAAGGCCGGCTGCGTGCTCGACGGATTCCCGCGCACGGTCGCCCAGGCCGAGGCCCTCGACGCGCTGTTCTCGCGGACGGGCATCGCGCTGGATCGGGTCGTGTTCTTCGACGTGTCGCGGGGAGAGCTGCTCCGCCGCCTCACGGGCCGCCGGATCTGCCGCTCGTGCGGCCGCTCCTTCCACTTGGTGTCGGCGCCTCCGAAGGTCGCCGGGAAGTGCGATGCCTGCGGCGGCGAGCTCTACCAGCGCACGGACGACAGCGAAGCCACGGTGGCGACGCGGCTCGACGTGTACCAGACGCAGACGGCGCCCCTGCTCGACTACTACCGCGGCCGCAAGCTCTTGGCCGAGGTGGCGGGCGAGGGGCCGGTTGACCGGGTCGCCGAAGCCATCCGCACGGCCGTGGAACAGGCGGTGACGCGGTGATCCTGCTGAAGTCCTCCCGGGAGCTCGAGCACATGCGCGCGGCCGGCCGCATCCTGGCCGAGGTCAAGGCGCGGCTCAAGGCCCTCGTCCGGCCCGGCGCCTCGACCAAGGACATCGACGAGGACATCGAGGCCTTCATCGTCGGCAAGGGCGCCGCGCCGGCCTTCAAGGGCTATCGCGGGTACCCGGCGACGGTGTGCGCCTCGATCAACGACGAGGTCGTCCACGGCATCCCCTCGGCCAAGCGAAAGCTCAAGGACGGCGACATCATCGGGCTCGACCTCGGCTGCATCGTCGAGGGCTACTACGGCGACTGCGCCATCACCCTGCCGGTCGGGCCGGTACCCGAGAGAGTCCAGGAGCTCCTCGATGTCACGCGCGAGAGCCTCGACAAGGCCATCGTGCAGTGCCGGGCGGGCAACCGCATCGGCGACATCTCCCACGCCGTGCAGGCGCACTGCGAGAGCCACGGCTTCGGCGTCGTGAGGGCGTTCGTCGGGCACGGGATAGGCCGGGCCCTCCACGAAGAGCCGCAGGTGCCGAACTTCGGCGAAGCCGGGCGGGGCCCGGTGCTCAAGGCCGGCATGGTGCTCGCCATCGAGCCCATGGTGACGATGGGGTCGTGGGAAGTGCGGGTGCTCGAGGACGGCTGGACCGCGGTGACGGTGGACGGCAGCCTCGCGGCCCATTTCGAGGACACGATCGCGATCACGGCGAACGGCCCGGAAGTCCTCACGCGGACGGCGGCCTAGGGCATGCCGAAGGAAGACGCGATCGAGGTCGAGGGCACCGTGGTGGAGCCGCTGCCGAACGCCATGTTCCGCGTCGAGCTCGAGAACGGCCACAAGGTGCTCGCGCACGTGTCAGGCAAGATGCGCATGAACTTCATCCGGATCCTGCCCGGGGACAAGGTCAAGGTGGAGCTGTCGCCTTACGACCTGACCCGCGGCCGGATCACGTACCGGTTTAAGTAATGCAGTGCGAGCTGAGGACCGGCCGAGTGCCGAAGGCACACGGGCGGGTGGCAGTGCGAGGTGAACGCCGAGGGCGCGAGCCGAGGGCTGAGTTGATCGTGAGCGGTGAAACGGTTCGAAAGGACCCACTATGAAGGTCAGACCGTCCGTCAAGGTGCGGTGCGAGCACTGCAAGATTGTGCGGCGCGAGGGTGTCGTGCGCATCATCTGCAAGAACCCGCGCCACAAGCAGCGCCAAGGGTAATGGTAGTGCGAGCTGAGGGACGGTCGAGTGCCGAAGGCACACGGGCGGCCTGAGGTGAGCGGTGAAATGGTTCGAAATGCAGTGCGAGCTGAGGGACGGTCGAGTGCCGAAGGCACACGGGCGGCCTGAGGTGAGCGGTGAAATGACTCGAAAGGAGCACTGACCATATGGCACGTATCTCCGGAGTGGACCTGCCGCGGGACAAGCGCGGCGAGATCGCGATCCAGTACATCTACGGGATCGGTATCCCGTCCGCCAAGAAGATCTTCGCCGACGCGAGGGTCGACCCCGGCAAGCGGGTCAAGGCCTGGAGCGACGAGGAGACGGCGCGGGTGCGCGATATCATCGAGCGCGAGTACAAGGTCGAAGGCGACCTGCGGCGCGAAGTGTCGATGAGCGTCAAGCGCCTCATGGACATCGGCTGCTACCGCGGCATCCGCCATCGCAAGGGCCTGCCCGTGCGCGGGCAGCGGACCCACACCAACGCCCGCACCCGCAAGGGCAAGAGCAAGGGCGTCATGGTCAAGAAGAAGTCCGTGGCCGCGGCCGCCCCCGCACCCGCCGCCGCGCCACCGAAGAAGTAAGGAGCCCCACGCATGGCTGACGAAGCGCCAGAGAAGGCGGCGGAGAAGGAAGAGTCGAAGGCTCCGGCTGCGCCCCGCAAGGGCGGGCGCAAGCGGGAGCGCAAGGAAGTCCGCGTGGGCATCGCCCACGTCCAGGCGACGTTCAACAACACGATCGTCACCCTGACGGACAAGATGGGCAACGTGGTCTCATGGGCGAGCGCCGGCAGCGTCGGGTTCAAGGGCTCGCGCAAGAGCACACCCTTCGCCGCGCAGACCGCGGCGGAGAACGCCGCGCGCAAGGCGATGGACCTGGGACTGAAGCAGGTGGAGGTGTTCGTGCGGGGTCCGGGGGCAGGTCGGGAGGCGGCCATCCGCTCGCTCCAGGCCGTGGGCCTCGAGATCTCCGCGATCCGTGACGTGACGCCGATTCCGCACAATGGGTGCCGTCCGCCCAAGCGGCGTCGGGTGTAGGGGAGGAGAGAGCGTTGGCGCGATATCGTGCGGCAGCCTGCCGGCAATGCCGGCGTGAAGGCATCAAGCTGTTCTTGAAGGGGTCCCGTTGCTTCGGGGAGAAGTGTGCCATCGAGCGGAGGAACTACCCGCCGGGCCAGCACGGGCTCTCCCGGGTCAAGCTCACGAACTACGGCATCCAGCTGCGCGAGAAGCAGAAGGCCAAGCGCATCTACGGCGTCCTCGAGAGCCAGTTCCGCCGCTACTTCGCGATGGCCGAGCGCGAGCGCGGGGGCACGGGCGAGAACCTGCTCAAGCTGCTCGAGCGGCGGCTGGACAACGTCGTGTTCCGCTTGGGCATGGCCGCCTCGCGGCGCGAGGCGCGGCAGATAGTCGGCCACGGCCACATCCAGATCAACGGCCGGAAGGTCTCCATCCCCTCGTACATCGTCAAGGTCGGAGAGGTCGTCCAGCTGCGCCCGACCTCCAAGATGCAGGAGCGGGTCGCCGACAACCTGGGCGCGGGGCGCCAGCAGATTCCGGCGTGGCTCGAAGTCGATCCCAACGAGAAGAAAGGCACCGTGCGCGGCCTGCCGATCCGGGAGGACATCCAGATCCCGGTGCAGGAGCAAATGATCGTCGAGCTGTTCTCGAAGTAAGGCCGCCGCAAGCGGAAGAAGGGAACGTATGGCACGGATTCCGTTCCAGAAGCCGAAGACGATCGAGTGGCAGATTCTGTCAGACCGATACGGCCGCCTCGTGGCCGAGCCGTTCGAGAAGGGCTATGCCCTGACGGTCGGCAACTCGCTGCGCCGCACCCTGCTCAGCATCATCCCGGGGGCGGCCGTGGCGTGGGCGCGCGTCAAGGGCGTCAAGAATGTCGAGACGCCCCTGCCCGGCGTGGCGGAGAGCACGCAGGACGTGCTCCTGAACCTCAAGAAGCTCGCGGTCAACGTTCCCTCGGGCGAGTCCATGGAGACGCGGCTCGAAGCCAAGGGGCCCAAGGCCGTCACGGGCGCGGACGTCTCCGAGGCGACGGGGGTCGAGGTGCTGAACCCCGAGCTCCATATCGCCACCCTCGAGGCCGGCGCGACGCTCGCGATCGACCTCGGGATCGGAGTGGGCCGCGGCTACGTTGCCGCAGACCGGCACGCGGCCGGAACCGTGCCCCCGGGCGCCATCGCGCTCGACTCGGCCTTCTCGCCCATCCAGCGCGTGTCCTACAACGTCGAGAACGCGCGGCTCGGCAAGATCACCGACTACGACCGGCTGGTCGTCGAGGTGTGGACGAACGGCGCCGTGTCGCCCGACGAGGCGCTGACGCGGGCGGCCACCCACATGCGCGACCAGTTCGCTCTGCTGGCGCCCGAAGGCGGCGAGGAAGAGGAGGAGGAAGTCGAGGGCGCCGGCGAGGGCTCGCTGCAGGACAGCCTGGCCAAGCCTCTCGATGACCTGCCGCTGCCGGCGCGCGCGATCAACGCGCTCAAGAACGCCGAGATCCTCGTGGTCGCGGATCTCGTCCAGAAGACCGACGCTGATTTGGAGCAGGTCAAGAACCTCGGCGACAAGTCCATCGAGGAGATCAAGACCGCCCTGGCCGCGCTGGGCCTCTCGCTCGGGATGCGGATCGACCCGAACCTGCTCGGGACCCTGGGGCGCGGAGGGGTGAAATGAGGCACGGCAAGGCCGGGTTCAAGCTCGGGCGCGTCACCGCGCACCGCTGGGCGCTCTTCAGGAATCTCCTCGTGGCGCTCTTCCGCCACGAGCGCATCATGACCACGGAAGCCAAGGCCAAGGCGGTGCGCGGCCTCGCGGACCAGATGGTGACGCTGGCCAAGCGCGACAACCTCCACGCGCGCCGGCAGATCCTGAGCATGGTACCGGATACCGAGGTGGTAAAGAAGCTGTTCGACACCATCGCCGCGCGCTTCGGCGACCGCCACGGCGGCTACACGCGGATCATCAGGGCCGGTACGCGGCCGGGTGATCGCGCGCTCATGGTCGTCCTCGAGCTGGTGGACCGGCCCGAGGCGCCCAAGGAGAAGGCCAAGACGGACGCCAAGTCGGGGAAGACACCCAAGGCCGAGAAGGCCGGGAAGGGCGACAAGGGCGCCGCCGCCGCGCCGGCCGCCAAGGGCAAGAAGAAGAAAGCCGCCGCCGCGGCCGGCTAGCTTTCGCGGCGAACGAGCTGGACTCAAGCGGGGGGCCGTGAGACCCCCCGCTTTCTTTTTCTTCCGCGGCTACTTCAGGTGCTTCTTGAAGTGGTCCGCGGTCCGCTTCCAGGCGTCGTCGGCCGCGGCCTTGTTGTAGGCGTCCGGGCGCTCGTCGTTGAAGAAGGCGTGGTCCACGCCTGGGTAAATGTGGATCTCGACGGGCTTGCCGGCCTTCTTGATGGCCGCCTCGACCCCCCGCGCGACGTCGGGATTGACGAAGCCGTCTTTCTCGGCGAAGAGCCCGAGCACCGGGCCCGAGAGCTTCGCGTAGTCGGGCTTGACGTTGGGGTGGATGCCGTAGAAGTCGACCACCGCGCCGATGGACGCATTCGTGCAGCCGGCGAAGAGCGCGAGCTGGCCGCCCATGCAGAAGCCGACCGCGCCGAGCTTGGCCGTGGAGGAATGGCCCGCGAGATACGTGGCCGCCCCGCGCAGGTCCTTCTCGGCGTGCTCGATGTTAAGCGCCATGAAGAGCTTGCCCGCGCCGTCGGGCTCGCTGGCCGTCTTGCCGTGGTACATGTCGGGCGCCAGGGCCGAGAAGCCCGCCGCGGCGAAGCGATCGCACACGGCCTTGATGTGCGGAACCAGCCCCCACCACTCCTGGACCACGAGGACTCCTGGACCTTTGCCTGAGGCCGGCGTCGCGAGATATCCGTCCGTCGTATGACCATTACTTGGGAACTGAACCATCTTTCCCGGCATGGCGCTCTTCCCTCCTGCGGTTAGAGGTTTGTAGGGTCAGCCCGCCGAGCCTGCGGGCGGGGTGATGCGCACGGTGAGGATGCGGCGCGGGTCGGCTTCGAGGACGGTGAAGGTGTGGCGGCCGACCTGGAACTCCTCGCCGACCAGCGGGATCCGGTGCATCGTGGCCAGCACGAGCCCGGCGACTGTCTCGAAATCGCCCGTGGGCAGGTCCCAGTCCAGCGCGTCGTTGAGGTCCTCGACCCGCTCGCGCCCGGCGACGCGGTAGCTGCCGTCCGGCAGCCGCTCCACCGTCGCCCCGGTGCGATCGTGCTCGTCGTGGATCTCGCCGACGACCTGCTCGACGATGTCCTCCACCGTGACGATGCCGACGGCGCCGCCGTACTCGTCGATCACCACGGCCAGCTGCACGCGCGCCTTCTGCATCTCCGTCAGGAGCTCGTCGATGCGCTTGGTCTCCGGCACGTACGTCGCGGGGCGCATCAGGGTCTTGAGGTCGGACGCCTCTGCGCCGCGGCTCAGGAGGTCCATGGCGGCGACGGCGCCCACGATGTTGATCACGCGGTCGGTGAACACGGGAATGCGGGAGAAGCCGCGCTCCTGGATGAGCCGGACGGCGTCCTCAGGCCGGGCCGTCTCCGGCAGGGCCACGACGTCCACCAGCGGCACCATGATCTCGCGCACGGCCGTGTCGCCAAGATCGAAGATCTTGTCGATCATCTCCGCCTCGGAGGACGTGACGCCGGCCTCCTCGGGCTCGAGCTGGAGCAGAAGCTTGAGTTCCTCCCGCGAGACGAACTGGCGCGTGTCGCTCGTGCGCAGCCCCAGGGCGCCGAGCGCCCCGGCCACGAGGGCCCGCGCGCCCCAGGTCAGGGGGGAGAGAATTGCGGCCACCAGCTCCAGCACGCGATAGAGCCGGAGGATCAAGGCTGTCGCCCACTCGCTGGCCACCGCCTTGGGGATGATCTCGCCGAAGACCAGCATGAGCGGGACCAGGACCGCCGTGGCCAGCGCCGCTGACCACCCGCCCACCACGGGCAGCAGCACCCAGGTCGTCATGGAGGACGCCGCGATGTGGGCGACGGTGACGCCCATCATGGCCGCCGAGAGCATGCGCTCGGGGTGGTGGAAGGCCTCGAGGTAGCGGGTCGCCGTGGTGTTGCCGCCCTCGGCCAGGTGGCGGATGCGCACGCGGTTGGCGGCGATGAACGCCATCTCGGCGGCCGAGAGCACGGCCGTGACCAGGACCGCCGCGGCGATGCCCCAGACGTACGTCATGCCGCCTGGCTCCTGCCCGCCCCGCGCCGGATGGCGACCAGCACCTCGACCACGCGCGTGCGCTCGACCTTCTCCACGGTCACCGTCACGTCGTCCGTTTGCGTCTTCTCGCCGCGGTACGGGACGCGTCCGAAGAGGTCGAGGACCCAGCCGCCCACCGTGTCGAACGACTCCTTGGGCAGGTGCAGCCCCGTCGCAGCGTTGAACTCGTCGATGGGCAGCTTGCCCGAGACACGGTAGCTTGCCGCGTCCACCTTCTGGATCAGGCGCTCCTCTTCGTCGAACTCGTCGCGTATCTCCCCGACCAGCTCCTCGAGCAGGTCCTCGAGCGTGACGAGGCCTGCCGTGCCGCCGTACTCGTCCACCACGACGGCCAGGTGGAGCTTCTTGGCCTGGAACTCGCGCAGGAGCGCGTCCGCCCGCTTGGATTCGGGCACGAAGTAGGGCGGGTGGAGGTGCGCGCGCAGGTCGAAGTCCGCCGGAAGCCCCTTCAGGTGCGGCAGAAGCTCCTTGGTGTAGAGCACGCCGATGATCTGGTCAACGGTCTCTTCGAAGACGGGCACCCGCGAGTGGAGCTGCTCGCGGAGGAGAGGGAGGATGTCGGCGGGCGGCGTGGCGAGGTCGAGGCAGAACATGTCCGGGCGCGGGACCATGACCTCGCGCACCAGCGTGTCCTCGAGCTCGAAGACCTTGTGGATCATCTCGCGCTCGGTCCTGTCCACGACGCCCTCGCGGGCGCCCACGTCGACCAACGTGCGCAGCTCCTCCTCGGAGATCTCCGGCTCGCCCCGCTTCCTCTCGGAGCCGACCAGGCGCAGCGTCACGGCCGTGAGCGCGCTCAGCATGGCGCGCACGGGCCACAGGAGGGCCGAGAGCCAGGCCACGGGCCGGCTCACCCAGGCCGAGTAGCGCTCGGGGTGCTCGACGGCCAGCGTCATCGGCAGGACTTCACCGAAGACGAGGAGGAGGACGGTCATGGAACCGATGGCGACGGCCAGCCCCGCGGGGCCGAAGAGCTTGGCGGCCACCACGGCCGCGAGCGCCGAGGACCCGATGTTCGCGAGCGTGATGCCGACGAGCAGGGTCACGAGGAGCTCGTGAGGCCGGGAGAGGAGGGGCTGGAGCGGAGCCTGATCGGGACCCTGCTGCTCGGCCAGCCGCTTGAGGCGGGCCCGCCCGAGCGAGAAGTAGGCCGACTCGGCGCCCGTGAGGAGGGCGGAGACGAGCACGAGCGCGCCGAGGCCCGCGACCTCGAGGACGCTCAGGCTATCCACTGAAGTGCTCGTAGCCCGGCGCCACGGCCACCGGCTCCCCTGCGGCGTCGAGGAAGGTCACTCCCGCCCCGAGGGCCTCGATCTCGCCGACCACGGTCAGGGCCGTGCCCATGGCCCGGCCGAGGCCGTCGCGGAGCGCGTCCACGGACGCCGGGTCGCAGGTCAGGAGGAGCTCGAAGTCTTCGCCGCCCGAGGTCGCCCACGAGAGCGCCTCGGCGCCGAGGGCGCCCGCGACTTCGCGCGCGGCGGGATCCACCGGCAGTCGGTCCAGCGCCACGCGAGCGCCGACGCCGCTCTCGCGGCAGATGTGGGCGAGGTCGGTGGCCAGGCCGTCAGAGCAGTCCATCATCGCGTGCACGGCCGCGGCGGCGCCGAGCCACCGCCCCTCGGCCACCCGCGCGGTTGGACGGAGGTGCGCCGCGGTGACGGCCTCGAGCGTTGCCGGCCGCACGGCGTCGAGCCGAGCGCGTCCCGCTTCGAGCGCAGCCAGCCCCGCGGCCGACCGTCCCAGCGTGCCCGTCACCGCCACGGCGTCGCCGGGCGTCGCGCCCGAGCGCAGCCGCGGGCGGCCTTCGTGCTCGCCCAGCAGGGTGACGTTCACGAACCAGCCGCGGGGCGACGTGGAGGTGTCGCCGCCGACGATCGCGACGCCGTGGGGCGCCGCGGCCCGTCTCATGCCCTCGTACAGCGCCTCGACCTCCGCGGGGTCGGCGGGGGCGGGAAGCGCCAGCCCGACGAGCGCCCAGAGCGGGCGGCCGCCCTTGCCTGCGATATCCGAGAGGTTGACGGCCATCGCCTTCCAGCCGATGTCGAAGGGTGAAGCCCAGGCGCGGCGAAAGTGGACGTCCTCGACGAGGAGATCCGTGGTCGCGAGGAGGCGCGCGCCCGGCTGGGGCAGCAGCACCGCCGTGTCGTCGCCGATGCCGGTCTCCACGCGCTCGGCCGGACTACGCTCGACGGTCCGCCGGATGAGCCTGATTAGCTCGAGCTCGCCGGGGGAGGACGAACGACTTGGAGGGTCCGCCGCGCCCATCACGCGACCGCCGCAGAGCGCGTGAGCCCGAGGAAGTTCCGCAGGAGCGCCTTGCCCTGCCCGGTCAGGATGGACTCGGGGTGGAACTGGACGCCCTCGACGGGGAAGCGGTGGTGGCGCAGACCCATGATCTCACCGTCCTCCGCGCGCGCCGAGATCTCCAGGTCCGCCGGGAAGCCCTGGTCCAGCACGACGAGGGAGTGATAGCGCGTCGCCTCGAAGTCCTGCGGCAGCGCCGCGAAGACGCCGCGGCTATCGTGATGGATGCGCGAGGTTTTGCCGTGCATCTGCTTGCGGGCCCGGCTGACCGTCCCGCCGAAGGCCTGGCCGATGGCCTGGTGCCCGAGGCAGACGCCCAGGATTGGGGTGGTCTCGTGGAAGCGGCGGATGAGCGCGAGCGAAATGCCGGCGCCGTCCGGGTTGCCGGGACCCGGCGAGATCACGATGCCTTCGGGCTCCAGGCGCTCGATCTCCTCGACCGTGATCTTGTCGTTGCGCGCCACGCGCATCGTGGCGCCCAGCTCGCCCAGGTACTGGACCAGGTTGTAGGTGAACGAGTCGTAGTTGTCCAAGACCAGGATCATCACCGGTTCCGGGGGGGAGCGCCATCTGCCGCTCCTTGGTTTTCGCTTGCCTCGGAACTGGCGGGGCCCAGCCCGCCGAAGTTCCTCGGCTCGCCCTGCGCCCCGGCCCCCCCCACCAGCCTTCGTGTGATCACCGTGTTTTGCCTTTTCTTGGCCCGCCGGTTTCTTGGGAGACGCGGAGCGCCAGCAGCATGCCGCGCGACTTGGAGCATGTCTCGAGCCACTCCGTCTTGGGGTCCGAGTCGGCCACGATGCCCGCGCCCACCTGGATCGAGGCGCGGCCGCCGTGGCAGACCACGGTGCGGATGGTGATGCAGGAGTCGAGGTTGCCCGAGTACGAGACGTACCCGACGGCGCCGCCGTACGGTCCCCGGCGGGTGGGCTCGAGCTCTTCGATGATCTCCATGGCTCGGATCTTTGGCGCCCCCGTCAGCGTCCCCGCCGGGAAGCAGGCCTCGAGCACGTGGAAGGCGTCGCGCCCCGGGTCGAGCCGGCCGCGGACGTGGCTGACGAGGTGCATGACGTGCGAGTAGCGCTCGACCACCATGAACTCCGTCACCTCGACCGAGCCGATCCTGGACACCCGCCCGAGGTCGTTGCGGCCGAGGTCCACGAGCATCACGTGCTCGGCGCGCTCCTTGGGGTCGGACTGCATCTCGGCCGCGAGCTTGTCGTCCTCCGCCTCCGTCCGGCCCCGCGGGTGCGTGCCCGCGATGGGCCGTTCCTCGACGCGGTCGTCTTCGAGGCGCACGAGCACCTCGGGCGAGGAGCCGACGATGCTCGTCTTGCCCAGCCGGAGGAAGAAGAGGTACGGCGACGGGTTGATGGTGCGCAGCGCCCGGTAGACGGTGAAGGGATCCGCCTGGAGCTCCGTGTCCAGCCGCCGCGAGACCACGATCTGGTACGCGTCGCCCGAGGCAATGTACTCCTTGGCCTGGCGCACGCGCTCCATGTATGTCGCCTCGTCCATGGTCGAGGTGAAACCCTCCTCGCCCATGGCGACGAGCGGGTCGACGGCCGGGAAGGTCAGCGGTGCCGGCGGCCGCGCGGGGCGCGCGAGCTTGGCCAGGAGCGCCTTGATCCTGTCGACCGCCTGATCATAGGCGCGGTCGAGCGAGGCCGGATCCTGGCTCGTGATATGCGCGTTGCCGATGACCAGCAGGCGGTGGCGGAGGTTGTCGAACACCAGCAAGCTGTCCGTGAACATGAACACGGCATCCGGCAGCTTGAGGTCGTCCTTGGCCCGGCGGGGCAGCTTCTCGACGTGGCGGACCATGTCGTAGGAGAAGAAGCCCACGGCGCCGCCCTGGAAGCGCGGCAGCCCGGGCACGGCGACGGGCTTGAAGCGCGCGAGGAGCGCCCGCAGCGCCTCGAAGGGGTTCCGCGCCTGGAGCGTCTCCACGCGGCCGTCGGCGTGGCGCACCGTGAGCCGACGCCCCTTCGCGGTGAAGACCATGGAGGGCTCCGAGCCCAGGAAGGAATAGCGCGCCCACTTCTCGCCGCCCTCGACCGACTCCAGCAGGAAGGCATACGGTCCGGGCCGCAGGCGCAGGAAGGCCGACAGCGGCGTGTCGAGGTCGGCCGCCACCTCGGCATAGACCGGCACGAGGTTGCCGCCGGCGGCCAGCCGGCGGAACTCCTCGCGCGACGGAGAGAGCGGGGGCAGCACGTGCCCCACCGTAGTCATGGCGGCAGGGCTACGCGAGGGCGTCCAGCTTCTTCTTCATCTGGGACTTGGGCACCGCGCCGATGACCTGGTCCATGACCTTGCCGTCTTTCATGAAGAGGATGGTCGGGATGGAGCGGACGCCGTAGCGCGCGGCGAGCTGCGGGTTGTCGTCCACGTTGACCTTCGCGAGGCTCACCGAGCCCTTGGACTCCTCGGCCAGCTCCTCGAGCGCCGGCGCGATGGCGCGGCAGGGCTGGCACCACTCCGCCCAGAAGTCCACCATGAGGACTTCCTTGTGCTTGCCGATCTCGGCGTCGAAGCTCGCCTCCGTCAGATGCAGTGTCGTCTCGGCCATACGATACGCGTCTCCTTTAGTGGGACTTCCTGCGTGCCCGCGCGCTGTCGAGGTATCGAACCATCCACTCCCGTGCCAGGTCCTTGCACCCGAGCCCGAAGGCCAGCGCCAGTGCCAGTGCCACGGCGCCGAAGAGGATGACGAAGGCCGAGCGGACCAGTTCCGGCGCGATGCCGAGCTCCTCGAGCGTCACGGCGGCGGTGAAAGCCACGACGGCGTAGCGGACGAGCGCGGCCAGCGCGTCGCTCTCGGCCATCCCGGCATTCGCCGCGGCCGCGCGGATGACCCCGGCCAGGAAGCTCGCGAGGAAGAGCCCGAGGATGAGCACCACCACCGCGGCGATGACCTTCGGGACATAGACCAGGCACCGCGTCAGGACCTCCGAAACCTGGGTCAGGCCGAGAGCGCTCACGGCGGCGACCAGGGTGGCGAGCAGCACCAGCCAGTAGACGAGCACGGCAAGCAGCTCGGCCGGGCTCTGCCTGATGTCCGCCCGGACCAGGACGTCGTCGATACCGGCCTTCTCGGAAGCGATGTCGAAGCGAACCGTCAGCAAGAAGCGGAATACCAATCCTTTCGAGAACTTAGCCGTCAACCACCCAACGAAGAGGATGCCCAGAGCGACCACCAAGCGGAAGGCGAGGGCTCGGCTGGGCTCAAGGACGGCGGCTGGCAGATCCATAAAAACGCAGAGCCACGCTAACATACCCCCCACGACATCGCAAGGTGGGCAGGCGGGTTTCCCTTGACACCCCCGGCGTCCAGACGCCATTCTGAAAGACTCAAGGTTACGGTAGGTTGCGGCGCATAATGAGCGTGGCCGGCACCCTTCCCGAGCCCATCATGGGCGGTGCCGGAGACCCCTGAAGGAGGGCGCTCGACTCGATGGCCAAGGTCATGGTGGTGGACGACGCCTATTCGGAGCTCAAGCTGATGGAAGGCATCCTCAAATCCGCCGGACTCGAGGTCGTCTGCTTCCCGGACGGCGACCAGCTCGAGGAGCGGATGGTTCAGGAGCAACCGGACGTGCTTCTGCTCGACATCGTCATGCCCAACCGCAACGGCTACGAGATCCTCCGCAGCCTGAAGCGCGACGAGCGCACGAAGCGCACGCCCGTCGTTCTTGTCAGCTCGAAGAACCAGGAGAGCGACCGCGTCTGGGGCAAGCGGCAGGGGGCCGACGAGTACCTGGGCAAGCCCTTCACCGCCGAGCAGCTCGTCACCGTCGTCCGGCAGTTCGTCAAGTGAGCGCGCACGCGGCTTCCCGACGATGACCACGCTGCCCGCCGAATCGCGCCCGGAAGCCCGGCAGACGCGGGCGTGCCTGGTCAAGCTGGCGGGCAGCCGCTTCGCCGTCGAAGTACGATACGCGCGAGAGGTCGTCGTCTTCGACGAGCACACGATGGTCCCGCTCGCGCCGTCGCACCTGCTCGGCGTCGTCAACCTCCGGGGCTCCGTGATGCCGCTCGTGGACATCCGTCCCTTCCTGGGGCTTGAGGCGGCGCGCGCGGCCCGAGAGACCCGGGCGCTCGTCGTGGAGTGTGACGGCGACCAGGCGGCGCTCCTGATCGACGAGGTGGAGGGGCTCGAGCCGCTCGAGGGACTGGCGCCGGCCGGGAACGGTGACGAGGTCCGCGACCAGGACTTCAGCGCCGGCCGCCTCGAGCGCGAGGGCGGCGTGGTGACGCTGCTCGACGTGCGGCGCATTCTGGGGGCACTGGGCGGCCCAACCCAAGCGGCCCCAATCGAAGCGGCCCCAATCGAAGCGACCGAAGAGGCGGGCTGACATGGACCGGCGGCGCTTTCTTGGCCTGACGTCCAGCATCGCCGCGGGCAGCATCGCCGCGGGCGGCATCGTGGCGGGTGGTTGCGTGCTCGGTCCCGGCGGCCGATCGTGGGCGCAGGTCGCCCCGGCCCCGCGGCCGGGCGCTCGGCCGGCCGCGGGGCCGCCCGAGCCGCCGACCGCCAGCGCGCCCGGCGTCAGCG